>CAYMWT010000005.1:0-25367 GCA_964394055.1 uncultured Oscillospiraceae bacterium | reverse complement strand
CGCCGTTTCCAGCCATATCGATTGGCCCGGCCATGGTGCCGCCGGAAAGGGAAAGCGAGCCAAGCTCATCGATCAGCGCCGCCTTCGGCACGTCACCGCTTGGATCCGGAGAGATCCCTGCAACGGTCTTAATCGCGCCCAGACCGTCAAGGCCCATCCTGCCCACCGAGTAGGATACAACAGGCGTGCCGGTATTAAAGGTGATGGTCGTCCTCGCCCACAGATACTGTCCCTGAGGCACCGCCGGAACCGATTCCGACCAGGGCCCGGTGGGGGCGACTTCCCCGGACGTGCCCACTGCGTATTCGGTGACGTCGCTGTCCTTCGTGGCCGGGGCGCCAATATTGCCGGGTTTTCCACGCATGTTCTTAAACGCAAAGGCAAATGTTGGTTCCTCCGATGTGCCCGTTTTGGACACATCCACCTCAGGGGTGCCCTCGTTATCGTCCACCGTAGCCGTGGCTGTAATTTCAGGCGTTGCCCCGGTTTTGCCCCGCATGTTTTTAAACGCGAAAGAAAATGTTGGCGCCTCCGATGTGCCCGATTTGGACACATCTACTTCCGGGGTGCCCACATTGTCATCAACCGTAGCCGTAACGGTTATTTCGGGCGTTTTCCCAACGTCTCCCCGGGGGCCGTCAAACTCGCCGCTTTCCTTGGCGTCCTCCAGCCACTGGGCCATCTGATCCTCCATCCATTGCAGCCAGTTGACATAGTCCTCCGACTGCTGGAGCGGCGCCGCCTGGTTGGCCGCCACCTTCAGCCGCAGGGGGAAGGTGGCCAGGATGGACTGGTTCTGGATGATTTCCAGCTGCCCCAGGACGACCCCTGGGACGGTGAGCATTTGCGGGGCGACATAGATGCTCACCGTATTCCCCGCGGCGCTCCACGCCCGTGTGCCGTCTGGCAGGGTATCATAATAGCCCCGGGTGCCGTCCGGCTTGCTGTAGCGCATGGAGACAGACACGCCGCCGGGTACCGTCCAGGCCACGCCGCCGTCATACAGGGTCATCCTGATCTCCCGGGAATACTGCTCCCCCTGAACCGCGTGGACAAGGGGCGGATACCCGGGCGTCTGGAGATCCGCGTTGATGTGAGCCGATACGATCATGTGTCTTCCTCCCCTGCCCCGGGCTCCTCCGCCGGGGGCTCGGCTGCTGCCTTCATCTGGATCTGGGCCGCGGCCTCTTTTTCCGCCTGACGGATGCCGTCAAGCACAGCCAGCTGGCTCTCAATGTGGGCAGCGCAGCCGGAAATGACCTTGCAGTTTTTCACGCCGCTGACAGTCAGGCTATCCAGCGAACCATAGATTGCGCTGTAAGACTGGATCAGGTCTTCAATGTCCATTTTATTTCCTCCCCAAAACGATTCGGATTGCGTCCGGTTCCATCACCAGGGACTGGAAAGCGCTATAGCCCTCCAGCACCGTGTCTCCATATTGGATCCTAGCCGTTTCCGCCGGATTCGAGAACACGGTGGAAACCTCCACCAGCGAGGCCCCGATGATACGGATATACGCCTGAGCCGGAAAAGGCAGCGTCACCAGGTAATCGCACAGATACTTTTTCCCGGTTGCGGTGATCAGCTCTTCCATCAATAAACCCTCCCAAGGCACCGGATCGTTACCGTTGTGCCGGTGCCGTCCTGAAATGAATACGACCTGGGGGCGAATTCCTCGCCGTCAACGGTCATGTGCCCGAAGTTCGCCCAGGATGCCTTTACCCAGCTGGCTGTGCTCCTGCCCTGGAATACATCGTCGGAGAAATTGGCGTAAGCCAGGCTGGTATTGACGCCGCTGGTAAACTTGGAAGTTCCCAACGTGCTTCCGGCCACGTTCCCGCCGGTAATGGTTCCGGAGGCAACCTTGCTGCCTGTAACGGATTCGCCGGACAGTCCGGCGCCGGAGAAGTACCCGGAGTCTCCTCCGTAGATAATGTCTCCGGCCCGAAGAGTACCCTTGATATCGGCGCTGGCCAGCACGGCATGACCGTTCATGTCGATCTTGCAGGCCGTGCCCATTTGCAATCCGTGGATGCCAAAGTAAGCGCCTACGGTTTTCGTTCCGCCCCAGGTCTGACCGTTGTAGGATATGTAATCCGTCATGATCTCCCAGTTGGCGATTTTCCCGGACTGGGCCACAATGCGGCCGGTAATGTCCAGGCCCAGCTTTGTGGCCTTCAGGACGGGCTTGCCGTTCGCGTTCAGTGTCCAGGAGTCGCTGAGCAGCGCCCAGCCGAAGCTCTCCGGAGTGCCGCCAACCTTCTCCACCTTTGCCTCGATCTTCTTCCCCTGGATCGCCAGCTCAGAATTAAATTTTCCGTCGGCGGAGGCCCGCTTCTGACTCTCCAGAAGGATCTTCTGGCTGTTGTCCGCGATGGTGTCGGAGATGTTTGATTTTACCTTGCCCAGGGTCACGCTCTCAAAGCGATCCAGCAACACGTTGTACCTGGTCTTCACCGCCCGGGCAGAGACATTGACGCGCATCCTGGGAAAGATCACGGTAACCGTATCCCCCAGGTGAACCTCCTCCAGCAGCGCCTTTCCCCGGTACTCCGCGGTCTGCTCCAGCTGCACAAAGCTGATTGTCCAGGATACGTCCGGCACACCGATGTTGTTGGTCTTCATGTACGCCTTGGCCCTGGAGCGCAACTGCTCCACCGTGGGCGCCGTCTCAAAGGCCTCAGACAAGTCCAGGGCCAGGATCCGGACAAAGTCGAATGTTCCCTCCACCCCGATGATATACTCCGGCAGCGTCACGGTAGCGCCGTCAGAGTTCGTCCAGAAGGGATACACGCCGGTAAAGACATCGGCGCAGCTTCTGTCCTGCTCCAGGGAGGTGAGGTTCTTTCCATATCGGATAGTCACTCCCCTGTTCTCTCCCAGGCGTTTATTCAGGGTGACGTGGAATCGGTCAAAGGAATATTCCCCGCCGTATACGTCCAGGACAGAGCCCTCAGAGCCGCCCAGCTGGCTCCAAATGGATTTTGGAACCGACACGGTCATATCCGCCACCGTTTCCTTATCCGTGGAGAAGGTGAACGGGCAGGCCACAGCGGCGTTTTCTGACAGGCCCGCCATGGCCTTCTGGGCCGTGTTCGCCTTGAAGGGGGAAACGGGGATGCCGATGAGATCATAGGCAATATGCCGGGCGTAGACGGTGACAGCGCCCCGCATGGGAGCGGTACGCCGGTACACCCGGAAGGGCTGAGAATCCTCGTATGGGCTGGGCTTGGCCAGGATAATGGATCTGTCCTGGATGCCGTCATAGCGCCGTCCGTCCACCGGGTAGCGCATTTCCAGTTCGTAGGTACCGTTTACTTCCCGCTCCACAAAACAGGACACGGTATCACTCAGCGCCCCCAGGCCGTTGGTTTTGAATTCCGTCTCGGTGGACGGATATAAAATAGGGGTCATAACGTCCACCACCTTGGGATGATCTCAATGTGATCGATGCCGCCAGACCAGGAGATTTTGTTTTCTCCCGGCTGGAGCACCGGGAATTCCGGGGCGTAAATCATGCCGTTGCAGTTTACCAGCACCCCATCCCCCACCCGATAGGCGTCCATGTTTTCACTGTCCAGGGTGAGGTCTCCGTTGAGAGCCAGGATGCTGACGGTTGTATCTCCGACCGTCAGCTCCCCGGGAGCGCTGCCATAGATGTGGATGGTCGGAAGGGAGGGGAAACCCGGATTGTGAAGGACAGTAGCCTTTGAGAGCTGCATGGGCATTTCACCGGACACCAGATAAAACTGGGGCTTACAGTCAAAGGACAAGGTTGCCTCCCCTACCCGGTTTAAGAAGCTGGTATCAAAATCAATCGGCCCGGTAAAGGCAGCCTTGCGGAAATACTCCGGGTTATAGCTGTCTGTAAGCCGTTTGTATCCGCCTGAGGAAAGCAGCCAAGCCTTGGCAGCTGCGGCATGGTTCGGGAAGTCCCTGGCAAAGGAAATGGGATACTGGATGGTGATGTTCTTCAGGCGGTTGTTGTCCAGGATCATATCCCCGTCCCTGCCAGGAACGGAAATCTTTTCTACGTCACGCTCCGGAGCGTTGTAGGTATTTACGCCGGATACAATGATTCCGAAATCGGCGCTGCACTGGCCTCCGAACCAGAACCGGTTGGCTACAGCTGCTTGGGGATCATACAGGATCTGGTATGGGGTCTGTTCCACGGAGTCCATCCTCCCTCATATCACATTGGTGCTGGAACTCATCCATTAGGATGCCTGCCAGCTCATGGACATCCTGACCGGGCGCGCCATACACGTTGATATTCACGCCGCCCAGATTGGTCGAGTTGTTGGTTGTCGTGCTGCTTGTAAGGGGCTGCACCACCGTCCCGCCGCCGGTTACCGTCAGCAGCTCGGGCCCGGCCTCGCCGACGATCGCGGAGCCAGAGCGAACAATACCACCATTTGCTAACATAGGCAGCTTTCCGATTTGCCCGATATTGATAAATGGGATGTGGTTCAGTTCGCTGATCAGCACGTTCACCGCATCGATAGCAGAGTTTATAAAGCTGATGATGGCATTGATTGGAGATTTCGCCAGGGTAGCAAGCCCGGAAAAGATTCCGCCAAAGACTTCCTTGACCCCATTCCAGGCACGTTCCCAGTTGCCGGTGAATACGCCGCGGATGAAATCGATCACGCCATTGAAAATCTGGAGGATAGAATCCCAAATGCTTTTCAGATTCGCAAAAAATGCATTCAGGATGCCGCCCAGGACAGGGCCAAAGACATTCGTCCAGTCAGTGGCGAATACGTTCTGAAGGAAGGCATCTACCTTCTGCAAAATGGCCTGAATCTCATCACCCTTCGTGGCAATCAGGGCAACCAGCGCAACAATGGCGCCTATCAGCAAGACGATTGGGTTTGCAACAAGAAATGAAATTGCCTGATCTATTTTTCCGATTCCTGTTACAATACTGCCGCCAATCGAAATCACCTTTCCGATTATCATTAAAAGCGGGCCGATTGCCGCAACAACGGCGGTAATTGAAACGATTGCATTTTTTTGGCTATCGTCAAGAGATGCCAGCCATTTAATCGCCTCGGTAATTTTTTGAATAATTGGTGTGATGATTGGGAGGAGAACTTCACCGAGTTCTGCTGATGCTTCCTTGACGCTTTCCTGCATAATGCGCAGACTATTCGCTGCACCGCCTGATGTGCGGGAAAAGTCACCCTGAGCATTTCGAGTTGCGTTCAGTACATAAGAATATCTTAATTGAACCATTTCCTGCTGAGATAGGGAATCCAGAGATGCTTTTCGACTCTCGTTAAGAGTTGCCTCTGCATCAGACATCTTCAGTGCAGCTTCTCTTGCTTCCAGAGAGTTATTTCCGTGTTTTTTCACAGCATTATTATAGGCTACTTGAGCTTTTTCAAGAGCGATTTGCTCTTTTTCGAGCTGAGAAGCAGTTTTTGTAGTGTCAATCATTCCATTCTTCATTGCATACTGAAGAAGATTGTCCTGTGTCATAACGATACCGAGAGATTTTAAGCTTTCTGTTTCACCGGTAAAAATCCCTTTTAGCGCAGAAGAAGCAACATCCAGACCTATATTCTTGTAAGAAGAAAGATCACCGGCCAGGCCTACAAGGGCGGAAGACATGTCCGCTGCCTTGTCTCTCGGAATGTCCATAGACGTTGCCATGTCTCCAAATAGAGAAGCCATATCCAGTGCAGTTCCCTTGGAAATGCCATAAGCATCAAGCGTCGTATCTGCAAACTTCAAAATTTTATCGGACGACGAGCCGAAAGCAGTCTCAACCTTGTTTTGACTTTCAGCCATGTCGGAGGCGGCATTGAAGGCTACCACACCCGCACCAGAAATAGCAGCAGTCGCAGGGAGCAATTTTTTCCCTGCACTACTAACTTTATCGCCGAATGAAGATATTTTCCCTCCAAGTTCTTCTGCTTTTTTTCCAGCAGCTTGCATTTGCTGTGAGAAGACGCTGCCAAACTCCTTGCTTGCATTCTCCAACCTCTTAAGTTCCTGCTCGGTGGCGATAATCTCCCTCTGCAAGCCCTCATATTGCTCCTGGCTGACTTTCCCCTCTGCCATCTGCTGCTGCACCTGTTTTTCAGCATCCTTCAGAGAGTCCAGTTTGGTTTTCGTTTCCTCGACGGACTTAGTAAGCAGCCGCTGACGCTGCTGAAGCAGATTGGTATTAGTGGGGTCAAGCTTAAGTAGCCTGTTTACGTCTTTAAGCTGGGACTGTGTGGATTTGATATCTTTGTTGACGCCGGACAGCGCCTTGGAGAGCCCGGATGTATCACCGCCGATCTCGACGGTGATACCCTTAATTCTTCCAGCCATATAAGTACCTCAAAATCTATCCATGTCTTCCTGGGTAGCAAGGACAGGATATTTCACGTTGTCGTTTCCGCGCTCTATCAGCATGTCGTACACCATGCCCATTGTGTACGACTCCAGGGTTTCGTCCAGCACAAGCCCCAACTCCGAACAGCGCAGCATGAATGCCGCGCCGCTGGGCTCTCGGGTTGTGGCTTTTATTTTTTTCCAGGTACTGACGTTGTTTGGGTGTTCAGTCCCCACAGCTCCAGGATGACGGGGAAAATCTCATAAATCGAGAACACGCCGTCGAAGGATTCCAGCCACGCATCAGGATCCCGGGGAACCTTGCCGTCTCTGTCCGCATGGAAGGCCATGGCCCAGGCCGTGCGTTCAAAGATGGTCAAATCGATCTCATCCAGGGCGACAGATTGCCGTTCTTCTTCGGTTGCGTCGGCAGGAAGGGAATTGACGCAGTCATAGCTCTTGCGCAGCCGGTTCATGTCCGCCAGCATGTCCCGCTGGAAGTGGAGCCGGTAGATCTTCGGGAGCAGTGCGGAGGCGCCGAAGGTCACGGTCTGACCGCAGACGGTCACGTCACGTTTCAGCATCGGTTACGCGCCTCCTGCCGCGGCTGCCGTGTCCTGGATCCACACCGACTTGTTCCAGTTTTCATACACCTCTGCGGGCGTATCCACGGTGGTGCTGGCCTTGATCTTGCCGTCGAAGAGTGGCGACGCTGTCAGGCTCATGGTTTCGGTATCCGGCTCGTTCATATTTTCCTTGTTCTCGCCCTTGATATTGGGACGACCCGCCGTCACATTGTACAGGCAATGCCGACGGTGGGATACATCTCCCTTAAATCCATACAGGAGGGCGAACGGCTTCGAATGGGCGTTTGCGTTTTCCACCAGAACCTTATCCTTGGGGCTCAGGGTGTCCCCGTAATATTTTTCCCGGAACCAGTCCGGAACCTGAGCAATGTTAAAGTCACCGGAATAACCGTTGTTGGAATTGGTAACGTAATAGTCAATTCCATCGGCCCGGAGCTTTACCTGGTCGCCCTGGGCAGACAGATCCATGGAAATGGAACCGACCAACCGTTTCGGCGTGCCAAACGTTACCGTTCCGGCGTCCATATCTATGGTCACATCCGCCACATGCACATCTACGAGGTCGTAGTGTACCTTGTTTTCACCAGCTGTCATATTTACACCTCGATTTCATAAATGATCAGATAACACCTTTCGGTGTCGATATAGGTTTCTTCCTTCTTCCAGTGGTAGTCCGTCAGGGCAGACTCCACCTTACGCTCCGCAATCAGATCCTTATAGGCGGTATACAGTTCAACGCGCACGTTTGTGTATGTATAAAATGTATGCCCATCTGCAAATAATTCCACGTCGTCAGTGCAGAGATAGCAGATGAAGGGAAGCGGAGGAGCTTTGTCTTTCGGGAAAGACCTGTAAGCGACGGGGATTCCAGTGGCTTCCAAAACAGCCACCAACTTTTCCAGTTTCATGTTACCCCCTGCTAACCAGTCTGATTTTGATGTCCTGCTCAAGCACTTCGGAGGCCTTCTCTTCTGCCTGTGCGATATGCGGATGCGCCGGGGCACGGCCCCCTGTAACGAGTGCGTGGCCATATTCCAGGAGGTGGGTGAGCTGATAAGCGTTTTCGTTATACACAAACACTCGCATATCTTCAGCAGATTCATATACCTTCTTCTGCCGCCAATTATATGCATAAAAGCCTGTATTTTTTGGGCTACTCCGCTTCAGCTCCGAAACACAGACCTTTGCCGCGTTCTTGATGGATTTCTTCATGCCGTCCGTCACATCCTGGTCATATGCAGCCAGCTCAGCGACAACGGCAGCCGCAAATTCGTCGATTGAAACATTCATCAGGCCCCCACCTTCCGCTCCAAATAGAGCTCCAATTCGTCCCCATTCTTCCTGTAGGTGCGGTAGATCCCATACCGCAGGCCGTCCAGTATGGCGGCGGCAGCACCGCCATACTCATCGGCCCATATGGTAAGCTTGTAAGCCGCCTTGAATCCGTTCTGCCCCGCAGCTGCCCACTCTGACTGAGAAACGCTGGACACGCTGCAATACACATCCCGGCGCACCTCGCTGGAATTGACGTATTGATTGATTGTGTCCGATTCGGGCACCGGCGTCACCAGAGTGACAATAGCGCTTTTATCCATCTGTTGTCCTCCTGTTATAGTCGCCGAAGAGGGAAAGCGCAGCCTTCAGGTGCTCATAAGCACGGCCCCATTTTTCCGAATCCGCGTCATAGCCAAAATGGGATTTCAGGTAAAATTTCGCTGCTTGCAGGATGAGGGGATCATCCGCGGAAATCAGGACAACACCGGAGTTCTGAAGATCCAGGAGACAGGCGGCGAGGGTTTGTACGATTTCGTCGTCAAACGACTGTGCTGTTTTCCGTATCCATGGTCTGGCCTCCGGTAGAATCTGCACAGCAGCTGCCATTGCTTCCGTTACAGTCATCCGGCGCTCCCCTTCCATCAGGTACCGGAGGCGACCTTCTTCTTGATGAGGAAGATGCCGTTGGTGTCAGCAGCCTTGCCGTCGCAGATCAGGAGTACCTTGATTTTCTCCTTGTTGGCGTCGTTGTCCGTCCAGCGCACAACGGTCATGGTCATGTTGGAGTTGAAGACGTAATCCTTCATGTTCATGTAGACGGCGACAACGTCTCCGCTGGAGGCGGTATCAAAATCGGGCAGGACGTCCGCCTCCACGGGCTGGACATCCTTGCCGCCAAATCTGCGGCGGGTTTCTTCAGCAATGCCGTAATTCACACGGCCAATGGGCTGACCGTTGGAATCAACCATGCCATCGATGCACCCCTCAAAGGTGCCCAGGGACATATAGAACTTTCCGGTCTGATACCGGAGCGGAATCTTTGCGAAAACCTTCTTTTTCCATGCGCTGTAGGAGGTAAACTCCGACTCGGTCATCTCCACCACGTTGGTGACACGGGGGTCTGCGGTCACGCCAAGCATCTGATTCGTGCCGGTTCCGGAGAACGCTCCCTTTTCAATGGTCGTGATGACGGCCTCAGTGGCCAGCTCAACAAAGAGGCTCTGGAATTCCTCGAAGGTGACGACGCTCACCAGGATGGACTGGGACAGCTTGCACTCCAGGCCGTAGTATTTGAAGGAAATGGAACCCTTTGCGGACATTTTCTGGTCTTCGGATGCGCCCTCTCCCACCCAGGATGCTGTGGGATACAGATCCAAAATGGGGATCTCCACGCCGCCCTGGACGTTCATACGCCGCATGGACTGGAAGATAATTCCGCGTTCCTTCAGGCTCCGGATGATTTCTCTCAGCGTAGTAGTGGGAATCACAGCGCCGACGTCAGAGGCCGCAGTGGAAGCGGCAGCATTGCTGCGATAGGCAGCGGGGATGGATTCGCCACGGCAGACAAAATTCATAAACGCATTTTTGTACTCGGCGCTGTCATACCGATCCGCTACAGGAGCCGCCGGGTTCACTTCAGCGGGGTTACTCAGGTTCTGAAGCTGAGCGGGAACCACGGCGCTGCCCTGAAGCGCGGCGAAATTCGCCCGGGCAGTAGATTCAGCCTCATATGCCGCGTCCAGATCTTCCACGTCCTTCTTTGCCTTGGCAAAAGCCTCCAGGTCACCGGATTCCATGTGCCCCTTGGCAATGGCCAGCAGCCCGGAACGCTTTGCAAGATACTGTCCTCTTGTCATTTCGTTTTACCCTCCAAAATCATAAATTCATATTCTGCCTCTGCTTTCTTTCTGGCAGAAGGGCTTCCAAAGTGTGCCCTGGCATAGGCAAGGGCTTTCTCCGGCAGCAGGCCGGAATCGATGCTTGCAGCGAGTTGAAGCTGCTGCGTTTCCTGACTGGTTTTGCTTTCCATGATTCTGTCAACAAATCCATTTTTGACAGCCTGTTCGGCAGTCATCCAGGTTTCCCGATCCATCAGGCGGAGGATCTCCGCCTCAGATCGGCCGCTCTTCTGAACAAAGGCGGCGGCCAGCGCACGGTTCGTGTTCTTGAGAATCTCCGCTGCGTGTTCCATATCCCGATAGTCTCCGGAGGCCTGGGTACTGACGTTGTGAATCATCAGCTGAGCAACCGGTGAAATTTCGGATTCCCGCGCCATTGCAATGACAGCAGCGGCAGAAGCTGCCATACTGTGGATCTGGATTAATGCTGGGCCGGGGTATTCTCGTAGCATGGTGTAGATTTCCTGGCCAGACGCTACGTGACCGCCGCCGGAATTGATGGCAACCGTAATCGGTTCGCCATTCGCATCATCCAGCGCTGCCCGAATGCAGGATGGGCATGTGGCTGTCACGTCAAAAATATCGTAAATCCACTTGTCATCGTCCGGGACGATTACGCCCCGTATATTAATTTGCGGCATTCACTTCCTCACTTTCTACAACTGCAGTGTCCAGGCGGCGAATTGGCTTATCACCACCGGGCAGCGGTGCCATGTTAAATGTCGAACGCCATTCATTCGGCGTCATTGCGCCACGGTCAACCATTTCCTTCAGGTTTAGCTTCGTATTCATACTCGCAGTAGACAAATTGGCAGATTCCCACATGAGATAGTTGCCAAAGCTCCGCTTTTTCCGGGTAAAAAGCTTTCGCGTATGCTCAAGGCCGAACTGAATGATATCCGGCTCCACCTGCGCCTCATAGTAGGCGTTCCACTGATCCTCTGTGTAGTCCGAAGTCACGATGCTTTTGTTTGTGTTCAAAGCGGCGTAAAAACGGCTGACGGTCTGCTCTGTATGCGTAGAGTTGGGGACATAATCCGTAGGCTTGATCTGGATTGCCTCAGACTTGCTGTCAGTGGCAGCGACGCCGATGCCGGTTCCCGCCTGTAGGAACTGCTCAGCAAACTCGTTGGCCTTGGCCTTCAGGTCTTCCGGCCTGAGCGCGTTTGAAAATTTCAGGAGCCACCGGATAACTGCGCTGCTCTTAATGGCATTGATAATGCCGCGGTCAATCGTCCCGATTTTCTCCATCAGGGGGACAAGCTGGTCAGCCTTGGAGCCTCCCCAGAAATCTCCCACGGTCATATCTCCGCGCAGATGGATCAGATCAGAGTACGGGAACACGAAAACCTTTCCGTTATACATGTAAAATCGAATGAACAAGCGCCCGGTCTTGTCATACTCCGCCACTGCCATTGTGGCATTGACGGGGTAAAGTGCCAACGGCAGCCCGTTTTCGTCCCGGACAATCAAAGAAAAAGCGTGGTTGTTGATTTTCAGACAGGCAGCCATCCACTCCTGGTACTTCTGACCGGTCATAATTGGATTTGGCTCTTCCAGGAGGAAACGCATATATGGCTCAGGATTCACGCGGATGTCCCGCGCCCCATTGCTGTCCACCGTTTCCATGATGTGCTTACCAACGGCCTTGCCCATAGCGTTCACATATGGGCGAATGGCGCTCATAACAATATCCGACTTGTACAGGTTCCCATTCCATGCAAATGCGTTCCCGTCGAAGGAAACCATTTTATAGACCGTCCCTTCCGGGGTGGGCGAGCGATTTGTAATTCTGGATTGGCTCCGATTGAAAATTCCCGTATGAATTCCTCCTCTATGCAGAAATCAGGGAGAGATATTCCTCCTGCTTGTCCTGCAAAATGGTATAGGCATCCAGCAAAGCCGCCGTGCCATCGATGCGCCTGGTTGGTTTGCTGGTCTTGTGTGGCTGAATATTGCCGTTTTTGTCCTCCTCGTAGGAGGTGTTAGCCAGGCACCACTTGTCAATGGGGTTGTTGTCATAGACGATCAGCTTGTCAGCCAAGTCATTTTTCAGGCGCTTCATGGGGTCGGATAGCGTCTTCTTACCCTGGTGCACCGGGATCATGGCAGAGCTGCCGAAATAGCCAGCCATATCCTCCACCCAGTAATCTGCGCTCCATGCGTCATAGCCGACATATGTGATGTAGATATCCAGGGTCTCCTGAACTTCAATGAACCAATCCTTGACATACTTATGATGCACCTTATTCCCTGGGCTCAGCCGCAGGAGGCTGCGGTCAACCCACCGATCATAGGGTATCTTATCCTCTGCAACTCTGCGCTCCAGCAGACTTTCCGCAAGCCAATACATGGACAACGAGAAAACACGGTTGCATCCGGGAACCATGAACAAAACCTTTGCCGCCGTAAGATCGGTTGTGCTGGACAGGTCAGAGCCGCCGATTCCGTATCGGGGATATGGGAGCTCTTGCTCCACGACCTTGTCACCGTCCAGGTGTCGCCAAACGAATCGTTTTTCTACAGGATTCAACAGGTACGTATCCCGGTTGTCCAGTTCCTCGAAGGTGAGCCAGGCCTCGGAACTCGTCTCACGGATATTGAATTCCTTGCAAACGAGATTTTTAACCAGGCTGGAATCCTGCGTTGCCTTTTTGACCTTATCCGCAAGGAGCTTGTAGCTTTTAATGGTTCCAAGCCCCGGATTTGCCTTTTTCCAGCAGGCCGGATTTGTCCATTCAGACCTTGCATCAAGCTCGTAAACAAAGCAAATCGTATGGTCATCCCGGTACCCGTCGGGATCCGAATAGCCGTTTATGATTTTCTCCGCCTGTTCGTATTCATCGTCATAGAGATCTTCCCGAATGGTTCCCGCCGTAGAGGTGAGGAAAATCAGCGGCTGCTCCCGCGCCGCAACGCCATCGGCAACGATATCGTAAAGGGCACGACCGTTTTTCCACTGGTGAATTTCGTCCATCAGCGCGCAGTGCACATTCAGGCCGTCCAGGGTGTCGGAATCGGATGCAAGGGCCTTAAAAGTCCCGTCGTTGAAATCGCTGGCCAGCTCAGAAACCAGAGACCGAACCCGCTTCGCAAGCGTCGGAGACTTCCGTACCATCCGTTTCGCTTCCATCCATATGATCTTAGCCTGGTCTCGCTTGGTGGCGACCGCATAGACCTCCGGGCCGGCTTCCCCGTCCGCGAGCTGCATATACAGGCCGACACCGGATGAAATCGTGGACTTGCCATTCTTTTTGCCCACAATGTACAGGCACTTCCGGTACTGACGATTCCCCTCAGAATCGACAAATCCGAAGACAGTCGCCAGCATGGCCTTTTCAAAAAGCTCCAGTTTCAAGAGCTTTCCACCGGATTTTCCTTTTGACTGCCGACAGTAGTTCTCGAAAAACTCAATGACATGATTTGCACGGGCTGCGCTGTAACGGTACTCTCCCGGGTGATCCAGCTGGTAGACGATGTGTTCATAGGTCTTTCGGATCTTCTTCCCAACGGTTTCCTGCCCAGTCTGAATTGCCTCCCAGTATTCCCGGATCGGGCAGTAATCGTCAGGGTATCGGACAAATTTGCTCATGGGCCATCCCGATTCAGCACAAAGTCGTCAAAGCCGTCCGACTCGTCCAGGAGATCCGCCTTGTCAGGTGGAAGCATTGCCCGCAAGCTGTCCATGGTTTTCTTGTACTTCTCCTCGAGGGAGGTGTAGGTCTGGCCAGCGGGGCGCGCCCTGGAATAGGGAGCTTGATTTCCCTGGGAGAACAGCTCTGTCCAGCCGTTTTTTGAGATGTCCTCAGCCAGTTCTGCCAGCTCTGCACGCATAAAGGCAGCGTTTTCGATCAGTCCAGCAGCCATAATCTGGTCACGTTCCGGCAGATCCTCGTATAGCTTTTCAAGTCTGGTTTTCTCGTCCTGGATGCAGGTTTTCTTACTTTTCCTTGCCATTCCTTTGGCCTCCTTTCTGGCCATTTTGGGGGAGGGGGGTCACGCGCGCGACCTGTGTTTTCTTCTTTTCTCCCTTGCTCCGGTCCCCCTGACACCATGCCGGCATGCGGCATAGGGGGGGGATAACGCCATCACAGGCGGGAGCGTGCAAACTCAGGTTTGATACCAACAGGATTCCCGTCAGCATCGAACACGCAAACCGGCTCCGCCCTTCTCACTACACCATGGCCCTCATGGAGGTCATGGCATTCTTTGCACTCGTAGGACAGATACTCCCAGTTGAGGGAAATACCCGGATCTAGGACGTTTTCCGGCGTCAGTGGGATTTTGTGGTGGACGATGTACCCAAGCCTTTCCCGGCAGACCTCGCACACGCCACCGTCAATGTTGACGCGCTCCTGGATGTAGCCATCGCGGCATTGCAGCCATGCCGCCGATCTGTAAAACCGCTTTGCCCAGGGCTTTGCCATGCGTTTCTCCTAGCAGCCTAAAAAAAACAAAAGCCGGAGCCGACGACCCACGCACAAACGCTGTAGGTTATCGGCTCCGGCTATAAAAGCACTGGCCATTGGCAATATCAATTTTGATTCGCAGCTTGCAGTTTCGGCAGAACGCCGTGAGATTGGTTGCTGCGGTATCCAGGTCAACCGGCTGCATCTTCTTGTTCACCCGGCACCTGGGACAGATCAGGTATCCGTCTCTTACCGTTAACATCATACCACACTTTTCATCGGATTTCAATATATATTCCCCATTTCTCAAAAGATAATATATGTTCTCAAGGCAGAAAATTATATAAAAGCCCTAAGTTCGTTTCCCGGAGCGGATGCGACGACCCTTTTTCTTTCTCCGCTTTGGGGCCTTCTCCACCAGCTTTGGCCATAGATATTTGACGAACTGATAGCGGCCATACTCTGTACGGACAGTGCCTGTATTGTCGTATACGGTGGATCCGTTCGGCGGAACCAATGTTTCATTGCTGTCCACAATCTGACAATCAGGCTCCGGGTGGATCAGCCCACGGCTGGGAATAAACTTCCGGGCGCCAACGTAGTCGGGCGATTCCTTACAGAAGTATCTGGCAAGGCTTTCATATGTACGTTCATGATTTAATTCAAAAAGGTGCATTTCGATCAGCCCAAAGCCCCAGCATTCCTTGATGATATCATAGTCTCTGCCAGTGGCATTGAGGATCATGTGGATATGGTAGCGGCCCTGCTGGGCCTGCTCCACCGGAGTGAAGCAGGGATCCTCCCGGCAGTGGTTGTGTTCTACCACATAGATGTACTTGGTCGGGAAGCCGAATGGCTTTCGGACTTCCCGCAGTTTCTTCAGGAACGGCTTTAAGCGGTTCATAACTTCAGCGCGGCTTTCCGGCAAATAATCATCGTCAAAAGTCAGGGTCACTACGATATCATTCACTCGGAAGTTTGCCGCAAGCATAAGCTCCAGCTTCTGCCATTGGTACTTTAGATTCATGCGCTGCTGGGCGGTTGATGTAAGATTTTTCTTCCCCTGCCGCGCCGCCCTGGAATCTCTTGGATTTGGCAGCGGGTAAATAGCTTCATACACCAGTGGCCCCGCAACGATCGTCTTCTTTCGGAGCTTTCCCATTGGCTACCTCATCTGTCAGCCGGCCGCCAAAAGATCACGGTATAGACGCCATAAGGATCCTGAGTGACAGCCACCAGGCTATATCCATGGTTATTGATGCCTTCCAGCGTTATCGCCAGGCCATCACAGCCTGAGCAACGCTCAAAATCATACACGTATGAAGAGGAACGAATGGGAAGCGTTGCGAGATTCGCATAACCGCACGCGTATTTCACTTCGATAGCCCCCTCCTTTGCCGCAGCGTCTTTCGAGGTTGACGGACGACGGTGACCAAGGAGATCCAACACCGTTGTCAGGAGCGCCCTTTCAGCACCTTTTGTATTTTCACGCATAGCCCAGATCGCATCCAAACTGATGCTCACATCAGATAGCCGGTCTGATGCCTGAAAGATTATGTTACATCCATCCTTTTTACAATTATGTTCGTGACCACAGCCCATGCAGGCAATGCTTTTTGTATTGACTTTCAACTGCCGCAGGGCAGCCACCAATTCGAGATCATTCATCTCTGTTGTCCCTCCTCATCATACATTGACATCACTGTTACGCCGCTTTTAATCAGGGCACCCGATTCCACGCATCTATAGCGTCCATAGGAACGTCAAAATTTTTGCTTACTACCTCGAAACCACACTCTTGAAATTGGAGGCCCCACCACACATCCCCATACTGGTTGCAGTGTCTTCTTATACGAGGTATTTCGATTCGCAGACAGAGCACGGTTTCAATTCATTCATGGTCACACTTCCTCCACATAGCACCAGCTCCGAGGCGGTCTTGTCAGCGTTGCCGGTACTTTGCATTCTTCGTCATATTCGCAAGCAGTTGACTCATATCCGCTTTTTTTACACGAATTACACTTCCTCCATGAGAAGAAATCTCTCAAACTCTTCGGCTTCTCGTAGATTTTCAGATTGGAAATGTTCCAACCATACATTGGCGATTCGAGACTGTACGCCGCCGCATCAACCTCGCTCAAGCAAGCCGCTCCATTGAACAGTGCATCGTGTCCAAATGTTTTGTCGATCACAAATGTATCACATATGAACTCGCCGATTACTTTTTGATTCCCTATTGGGCAATTCAAGCACTCCATGGAACCCGTTTCTTTATAATGCTTCAAAATTTGCTCATGTGATATAGGCACGTTGAAAGTGTTTTTCCCTGTTCCTGCTGTACAGTAGATATAGCACTTGAAAGGCGTTGCCAACTTTGGCCTGGTCTTCCTGACTTCTAAGGTCTTTTCGCAAGATGCAATCAGCTCACACCACTTTGGTTGAATACTTATCATTACGGATTTCATATCACACCTCCGGGAATGCTGGCATCGGCATCCAGTGGGAAATCAGATTGTCCTTAACCTCGCCATATAGCCTGAAGTGCCCATTTAAGAATATGCCCACGATAATTTGCTGTCTTTGCCACACACAAAGGTATCTCCCATCCTTCTCCGGGAACCTTTCCTTTGTAGACACCCAGCGCAGCTCTTCCTGCTCGTGCATATCGTCAAGAGCCATCAGCAGTGCCATTTTATCTTTGGGAACCCTGGTGGAATCAACGATTCGCTCGATCCGGACAATGGCCTCTTCCCTATCCACTTTTCTTCACCGCCTTTAAATCTGACTTTGTGATCCGCTTCCCATGGAGGCGAATGGTATACCCATTCGCCAGCTGGTCAAGCTCCACCTGCCGGGAAGACCGGCAGGATTCCGGGGCTTGTAAAACGATATCCCCGAAAGGGTTAGTTACCTGATACGGATATTCCATTTTCTTACTCCATCAACGCAGCGTCCAGTTCGTTCCGAATGAGGGTCAGGATACGCAGCATTGCGGAATCAGATGTCCGGAGCGGTTGCCGGCAAAGCGGGCAAGGGTCACCAGTTCTCAGCATATTGGGCGGTTCTGGCAGCAGGTCAAGGGTGCCATCGATCCCCGAATTAAAAATCTCGCAGGCGCTGCCCTCGGTAAACGTTGCCTCTTCGATTGGGCCACACAGATCTCGTGCCGGACACGCTGCATAAGCCTCTTTGCTACACCTTTGCATCTGTTTTTTCCTCTTTTATCCACTTGCATTTTCCCTCACACGGTGTGGCACAATCCAGACAGCAGTCAGCGCCACTGTTACAACAGGCAGCCGCGCCACATTTACCGGTAGGACTCAGTCCTGCTTTACATTTGAGGATCACCGGGTACGGCATCCAGTAGTCAACCGTAACGCCAAGGTCTTCTACGCGTAAGCCATGGTCGACCCAGCAATTTCCCGACCACATATAGCTATCTGGGCGATAAGTACCATCAGGTTCATATTTCGCAAGGACAATGTACACGTCCACCACATCCGGCGTCCCTGTCCGCCACCCGGTGTCCGAATTGGGCACATTCTGCACCGGCGGATTTGTGCCCGAATTGGACACATTTTCATCCCGCCCAAGCAGATAGTCGATGGAGCAGCCAAGCAGATCCGCGACGGCAATCAGCCTTTGCGCCTCTCTCGGCCAGATGCCACCGGGCATACGGAGATTTTCGCCGATTGATTTCCCTTTCTCCATTTTCAAAAGATCTTCTTCCATACCATAGCCAATATAGCCATTAGATGCTTTTGCGAAATCTTTGGCTGAGACTTTTCTCTCTTCGCGGAGGGCAGCGACCCTGCTGTATGTGGTTGATACCAGGTCTTTCATCGGACGCGCTTCAGCTAACTTCTTCTCTTTTTCCTCCTGCTTTTCGGCTTTTCGCTTATCCCGTAGCTTTTTCTTAACGTCCCCAGCGTACTCGCAAGAGAAAGAGCAGTCAGCTATATAGAGGCAGTCCCGACAGCAGCCCACGCAGTGGAGAAATTCCCACGATTTCAATGCCGCGGCTTTGTTCACACGAACCGGGGCGTGATCACAGCTGATGGAGCTCCGTAGTTTGCATTTTCGCCCACAAACCTTCTCCGCCCGATCCATTTCCTTAAGAATGTTGCTCAGCCAATAATCAGAACACTCAAATTTATTTGTTCCGGCCTTTGTCTGGACAGTCCATACAATCCGCTGTCTGTCCGGGGACTGACCGGCAAGCGTATAAGCCACGCTTTCAGGCAGCTTGTTTTTCTTCCAGAGCTTCATAAATTCCGGGATCAGCTTTTCCCGGATCACCTTCAGCCGGGCCAGCTTGCTTTTACTGACGTTAACTGCCTGGGCCACATGATCCCGCATCCTTCCGGGGAATTCATAGCCCTCCTCCTTGAGCTTGTACAACAGATCCTCCACCTGGGCGGCCTGCTCCCCCTTTTCCGCGCTGGTCATCTCTCGGGTATTGGCATTCGCGTAGATCAGACGCAGCTGCTGTAATGCCGGGGACACTTCGTCCCGCTCCACAATACAGGGGATCTCCTGCCAGTGCTCCGGATCCTCCTTTGCCAGCAGCTCCAATGCCGCCCGCCGCCGGTGGCCCGAAACGATAACGCACCGCCCCTCCTGCTTTTCCCGGACGCGAACCGGCTGCTGCAAGCCGCAAAGAGAAATATTGGCAGCCAGATCCTCAATATCACTGAGCTGATAGAAGTTGTTGGGATCTCCGTCGATCTGATCCAGCCGGATGTATTCGATCTGCTCCCGATGCTCTGCGTTGACGCCGATGCCGGAATCGGCCAGGAACTTGGCCATATCAAACTTTTCCATCGTACTTCCCTCCCTGCACATAGGCGGAAACAAACCGCTTATAGTCCTGCATATGTCCGGTTTTGCTATTTGCCAGCTCCCGGTCAAAGGAAACATTGTCCACCCGGTTATTCCGCCGGATGTGGCCGAACAGAGGCAAGCCGGATTGCTTCAGGATTGCCTCCGCCTCGGTGATCTGCTCCGACCGGTACCACATGGTGGGCAGCACCCCCGCCACCCGGAGGCCCGGGTTGATTTTCTTCATGTTTTCCACCTGCCGCATGACGTTCACCATGCCAGCGACGGAGAAGGCGTCCAGCTTGATGGGAATTACCACGTCATCGGCAGCGATCAGCGCGGCCGCACAGGCGGAACCAAAGGCCGTTGGGCAGTCAAACAGGATGTAGTCATAGCTTTCTTCTCTGGCCAGCTCCAGCGTCATCATGCGAAAGGCATACCGTTTGACCCGGTCTGTTTTCAGCTGGCTGAGATCCAGAGCCATGAGGTTATCATCCGCTGCCAGGATATCCACGCCCGGCACCTCCGTGGGCTGGATCTCCGTCTTTGAGATTCCGTCGACCCACCCGGTCGTCAGAATGCGGGTGGTGCTGCCCTTATCCGGATCTGTCCCATAAAACTGGGTCAGGTTGCACTGGGAATCACAGTCCACTACCAGCACCCGGGCCTTATCATCCCGGTGGAGCAGCTGTGCCATGTGTATGACGGTGGTGGTCTTCCCCACCCCGCCTTTTAAGTTCAAAATTGCTGTTACTCGCATCTTTCTAACTCCTTCGACTCTTTCGTTTCAAACGGCACCGGCGTGCTATCAGGCAGCAGCGCCATTTGTTCAAAGCTGTCAGGCTGCTGCGGTTCACGGAAGGTGAAGGAGCCATAGTCAAATGGTTTTAATGGCTCGTCCCCTTTTCCAACATACAAAAACCTCTGCAAGCCTCCGTCAAATTCCAGTTTCGTTGTTCCGGTTCGACCGTTTCGGTTTTTCGCAACGATGAACTCCACCGTGCTCACCGCTTCCGTAGGCCTATGAAGGAACGCCACAATATCAGCATCCTGCTCCAGCTGACCGGAAGACCGGAGATCTTCCAGCGTAGGCCGGGCGCCGCGGAGCCGATCCAGCTGGCTCAGGGCCAGAACAGTAACGCCTGTGCTCTTGCAAAGCATCTGTAGCTCATGAGAGACCCTGGTCACACGGTCGTACTCCTTGTCACCCGACCCGGGGACAATTTGAAGATAGTCTATGATGACAATGTCAAGATGCTTTTTCAGGGCGCTGGCCTTAATGTCAGACACAGGATGCCCGGAGGCTGGAATTACAAACAAGGGTGCTTCGCTGATTCTTGCGGCAACAGCCGCGACACGATCGATTTGCTGGTCGGGAATTTTACGCTCCATGATGTCCTCCAGCTGGACACCGGCACAGGTGGCAATGAGACGGTCTGTCAGCTCGTCCTCGTTCATTTCGTCGGAGTAAAATCCGACCCGCAAGCCGCATACCGCCGCCCAAAATATTGCAGACTGCATAGCGAAAGAGCTCTTGCCAACGCTGGGACGGGCGCCGATGATCATGTAATTTCCTCGCTTCAGGCGGATGATCCGCCGAAACTGAGGGATAAACCAGTCATAAAAAGCAGGCGGCTTTGGGTACCGGACAAAGAAGTCCGAAAGAAGGTGCCTCAAGCTGTATGTTTCCATTCCGTTCCCGGTAACCATCATACCATTGGCGCTGTCCATGAGCTTCTGAGCTTCCGTCACGTTATCCACATCCATCAGCTGCACACCAATTTCCCGCATGTGCATAATACGGGACTGCTCGGCTGTGATTTTGATATAATGCCGGATGTTCCTGGCAGTTGGCGTGATTTCCATCAGCTCAGCGATCGTATCTCGATACTCACTGCCGACACGGCGCAAAACGATGATCGGGTCAACTGGTTTTCCGGTGGTGTACAGATCAACGATTGCCCGATACAGCGGCCTGTAGTACGAGACAAAATCATCTTCCCGCAAGCCATACACAATTTCCGCAGCGCATTTTTCCTCAATCAGGCAGCTCCCGAGGACTGCCATCTGGGCTTGAACCCATGTATCTTTGGTGACTGTCATACGCCGCGCCCCTAGAAGTAATCAACGGGAGCAGGCTCAGGCTTTTGATCTGCGCCCGCCACCTTCGGGGAATCCTCCCAGCGAGCGTTATTCAGCCAGGTGCTGGCATGTGGAATTCCAATGCCCTTCTGCCAGTCCGGTGACTGCACCTGCTTCTGGAGAGCCTTCCCCATCTGATCAATGAGAGCGTCGTCCGGCTTGAGCCGATCCCAGGCACGGATAGCAGCCTGTTTATTCTCACCACGACAATGGGTGCGGTACCAGTCCCAAAACTTTGCGAATCGTTCAGGCTTCCAGTCCGGCCCCGGCTTCGGTGCCCGCTTTGACTGCCGCCCCTTCTTGGGGGCCTTAGGGGGTATAATAATATTATCTTTATTTATTTCCGTTGGATTTTCCGTCAACGGTTTTTCCGGCGACGGGTTTTCCGTTAACGGATTATCCGTTGTCGGAAAATCCAACAACGGTGAGGCCAACGTCCCCTCCTTGGGTTCCTCCGTATCCACGTTGCCGGGAATATCACAATCTGCTTCCGGAGCCGTGGAAACGGGCTGCTCATGGATCACATACTCATTGCCAGCAAACTTCCCGCTTTCGTCCTGTGTCTGACGTCGCTCTATGTACCCGGCCTTCTCCAGCTCCTGCACAGCGGAGCGGATCGCGTCCTTACTCTCCTTGTTGATGGCAGCCAAGCCGGAAAGGGTATAGTCCCATTCATCCGGAAGGGATAGCATCTGAGAAAGCAAACCCTTCGCTTTCAGGGACAAGGCACTGTTGCGAAGGTGATGATTTGACATGACTGTGTAATTTTCGCTTTTTTCAATACGAAAAATTGCCATATTACCACCGTCCTATTGACTTTTCCGAGTTTCTGTTGTATAATTTCATTATGATAGATCTCCTTTGTGAGATATGCGGCGGTGCTGGCAGGCATCGCCGTTCTTTTTTATTCCGGTCTACACTACAGGAAGCCGCTGGCATAGTACGGGAGCAGATCGAGCCGGAGAGCCACACAGACAATACACGAGCAATCAACGTACCATTTCGGTTTATCAGTTGATTCTTTATCCACGCATCTCTCATACTCGTCCGCTATTGAGGAGAACAGATCTACAAGGTGCTCACAAGCTGCCTCCGCCGCACACCGTAATGCTTCCAGCGCCTCTTTCAGGCACATGGTGTTCCTCCTTTCCTCTAAATTGAAAACCCAATCCGGGTTTGTGGTGCGGCTGAACACCTCAACCGCCCAGAAGGTCAATTGTGCCAGACATGCAGCAGCCAGTTGGCAGCGAGCAGCAGCACCAGGAGGCCAAACTCAGCCCAGGAAACAAACTGGATCACTCGCCTCCTCCCTCCAATTGATTAATAATATCCAATGCAAGCTGTAGTCCGGCGCGTAGTCCTGAACAATACAGCTTCCATTCTGATGGCGACAGCGGCGTGTGTGCAGTACGCATTCCGTCAACCACGGACAACGAGAATTGAAGCACTTCGACTACATGTCCCTTATTCATGAGACGCTTCCCCCTTGCCCGGCCGCGCCGAAGCAGATCCGAGTGGTGTAGCCGCCAGATGGCTACAGTCGGGACAATTGCAGGTAAAATAGGCATCATCAAAGAAAGCAACAGAAACGTTATCTCTAGTTTCTTCGAAGATGCAGCCGCAATCTGCGCAAAAGAAAAGCACTGGATCTTTTACATATAGTTTTTTCATGCCGTGTTGAATGACTTTCATACAGGCTTCATCCATTTCCGGTCTATGAGTGTTTTGTTTCCCACAGTCACTTCGAACGTGATATCAGGTGCGCTTGTGGGACATGTAGCGAAATCAATTTTTATGGAAAGGTCCGCAACGAGATCCAATTCGGGAGAAATCATTGCATCTGCCCTCCGGATGAGCTCCTGTCCGGCATCTTTGATCTGCTGCACAAGTTCATCTCTAAATTTACCGCTGTTTTCCGTGGCCATTTGTTACCTCCATTTCTTACGCATGCCGGTCTCTCCCGGCTGTCAATGGACTCTCCCATTCGCCACCAGCTTCTCTTCCTGGTCGTCAAACATACTCGTATGGCCGGATTGATCTTCGCCTCCGGTTTTCTGGCCGGTAAACAGGGAGGCAACTTCGCCCTGGCTTTATTCCCGGGGCACAGCATGTCGGCCCCTCGGCCTTGGTAGCGGGATCCCGCCCGCCGCGGGCCTGTCTGTCCAGGCTGTCATGCGTCACTGACTTCCGCATTGCCACCGCGTTCTCACCCTGCGGGGGTGCCCGTCTTTCCGGGCCGCCATACTCAGGAGATAATCAATGCGGCGGGCAACCACTCCGCCGTGGAGGGTGGGGCGGGATTCGAACCCGCTGCCTTTGCCTGTGCTGGACAATGCACATCCGCATGTGCTTCCCACCCGTAGGGTGCGGCCGCCGGGCACTACTCCGAGGGCCGCAAAGCCTAACCAAATTCAGATATAATAAATTTAATCGAGTTGACTAAAAACTATTGCTTTTTACCTTACATCTGTTATGATTGAATCGAAAGGAGGTGTAATTCATGGAAATTCGCAAAAGAAAGGCGTTTCTCGCACTAATGAATAGCTCATTTTATTTTGCGGGAAAAGCTCGCGATTGCTCGTTTGATGATCCAGACATTGGCCGCATAGAAGACAAGTGTTCAGCTCTCTCTTATGCAGCAGCTTGTATGGCAAAGGTTTCCGCTGCCGAAGCAATGTATTGGATGTCTCCAGAGCTGGAGCACAACGATATCGAAGAGCTTTTCGCTCAATTTGCGGCATTCATACATGAAATCCAGAATGATTATGAAACCGACCACTCACGGCAATGGGTTGATATCGAGTTCCAGCGTCTGAAGGATATGTATGAAAGCTCTGTGTGCTATCAGCAGCTCGGTGATTAACGGATGGGCGGCGGCTTCAGTCGCCGCTCATTTCAATGTTTCCCAATCTACCAATTGAAGCGCCTTTTTCAACACTTCTTTTTCTTGCCAGACCAGCAAGCCCTCCGGGCGAAGCAAAGCAATAACCTTGTCCGCCAACGCGTCAAGCTCTTCATCACCTTTATAGTGCCTGCCTTTGTATACGCCAGAAGAACGTTTTACTATTGGGCGATCAGAGAAAGCGGATTCCACAGTTTCACCTCCCTAAAATTGACGTTTCGTCACAGCTCACAATGGGGCTGCTATTTTGTTGTCGGGGAGCCACGTTGGGCGTGACTTACGGCGGGAGAAAGATGAAGACCACCGCAATGGACCCCGATGGGATGCCGCGCTTGTGCCGCACGGCTCAGAGGCATCCTTTATACTCAGACGGTACCCTTGGCGGCCTGCCTGGCTGCCTCCTGCTCCCGCTGACGGCGGAGGCGCTCGTTTGCGATGACCACCTTGCAGGCAGCGTCATGGATGGCTTTCATCCGCTTCGCCCGTTCCTCTTCTGTCAGGATCGGGCGGCGAATGTGGATGATAGCCCCATCGGTGATGATCGTCTGGGTCGGGTAATATTGATCGTCCATATACATCCCTCCAATGTATGGTATGCTTGTGGGGCGTGTCCGGTGCTAATCAACCGTAATTGCTCAGTCCCAATGCCATGGGGATTCTTTCAAGCGGACAGGGCTGTCAGAATCGCTTTTGTAGTAATAAAAATCTGTTCCGAAAGCACGGAATCGAATGTGCCAAAGGCCACAGAACTTAATCCTCTCAATGTCCTTTGCACGGATTCCAATGGTTGCTTCAACATCGGCCTTCAATTCTCCCTCAGTGTACCGACAATTCATAAAGTATCCATTCTCCTTTACGCCGCCGGATTCTTTCCGTCAGCCACGGCCCGGAGCACGTGCGCCATGACATTGATATCATGGGCAATGCTCTTTACCACGGCAGCCCGGAACTCTTCAGGTACTTCGCATTGATCGTCCATATACATCCCTCCAATGTATGGTATGCT
>CAYMWT010000004.1:10275-26033 GCA_964394055.1 uncultured Oscillospiraceae bacterium | reverse complement strand
ATTTATGGGGAGAGGAGCAGTCCGAACATTGCCGGAGTTTTCCGCTTGCGGAAAAGGTCGCATAATGTTTGGTACTGCGACGATCTGCACAGCTGGGGCAAAAGATTCGCTGCTCAGCCGCAGACGATTTATTCAGTGTTTCCAGAAGGGAGGGGTCAGTGTGAAACGGCTGAGAGGTCTGCTGGTGGTATTTACCTTGTGCCTGCTGCTGGGGGGAAGCCTGTGTCTTCCGGTATCGGCGGAAAGCGCCGCCTCCGGGGTGGATCTGGTGTGCAACGTCAACTCCGACGGAGATTGCCGGATCACCATGACCGTGATGCTCCGGCTGGAGGCCGTCCGGGATCAGCTGTCCTTCCCTCTGCCTCTGGAAGCGAAGGATGTCTCCATGAACGGCAACTCCGTCACCCCCAGCCGTTCCGGTGCTGTCCAGACCGTGGACATCAGCCGGGTCACCCGGGGCTATGTGGGAGACGCCTCCATCCGCTTTGAGTATACCATTCCCAAGGCGGTGAAGGTGGTGCGGGATGACAAGCAGTATTCCTACGCCTTGAAGGGAGATCTGATGCTGACCCTGCCCATGCTCAGCGGCTTTGAAATGCCCATCGAGCACCTGAGCTTTACCATTACCATGCCCGGCAGCGACGCCTTCATGCCCCGGTGGAACAGCATTTACCGCCAGGAGAGCATTGCCTCCGACCTGCGGGTGGTGGTCTCCGGCAGCCAGATCATCGGCTCCAGCACCACCAGCCTGAATGACCACGAGGGCATGACCATGACCATGGTGGTGCCCAGGGAGATGTTCGCCTCGGTGAGCACCTTCATCCGGGAGGGTAACCCGGAGATCATCCCCATGGGTGTGTGCGCCGGACTGGGGCTGCTATATTGGCTCCTGTTCCTGTTCAACCTTCCCATGGCGCCTATCCGCACCTCCACCCCGCCTGAGGGCGTTACCGCGGGAGAGATGGGCTGCCATCTCACATTGGCGGGAGCGGATCTGACGGGAATGGTGTTCACCTGGGCCCAGCTGGGGTACCTGCTGATCCAGACCGACGGAAACGGGCGGGTGCTCCTCCACAAGCGGATGGATATGGGCAACGAGCGCAGCGCCTTTGAAAACAAGATCTTCCGGATGCTTTTCGGCAACCGGGTCACCGTGGACGCCACAGGCAACCAGTATGCCCTGCTCCACAGCCGGGTGGGGCAGCTGATCCCCAGCGAGAAGAACATGTATAAGCGCTCCTCCGGCAATATGAAGGTGTTCCGGTTCCTGCTGTGCCTGACCCAGGTGTTCTGCGGCATCTGCGTGGCCATGAACATGAGCGAGGTGCTGGCCCTTCAGGTGCTGATGGCCATTATTCTGGCTGTCTTCGGCGCCTTCTCCGCCTGGATGATCCAGACCGTGGCCTACCGCACCCACCTTCGGGGCAAGCTCCCGGTGCTCATCGGCTTTGTGTGCGTTCTGATCTGGATTCTCCTGGGCGTGCTCTGCGGTCAGGTGTGGATCCCTCTGGTATCCAGCCTGGGCCAGTTCCTGGCAGGGTACCTGGCCGCCTACGGTGGACGGCGCAGCGACCTGGGCCGCCATGACGCGGGGCTGATCCTGGGCTTCCGGCGGTATGTGAAGCACCTGCCCCGGGGAGAGGTGGGACACCTGCTCAGCGGCGATCCCTACTACTTCTTCAACCAGGCCCCCTATGCCCTGGCCCTGGGGGTGCTGAAGCCCTTCGGCAATATCTTCGGACGGCGAAAGCTGGATCAGTGCCCCTATCTGATCACCCCGGCACAGGGAAAGCGGACGGCGCCGGAATGGGCCAGGGTTCTCCTGGAGACGGCGGATCTGATGGATGCCAAGGCAAGGCGGATGCAGCTGGAGCGGCTGATCCCGGTGGAGCTGCCGAAAGTCACCATCCAGATGAACAAGCCCCAAAGAAGACGAAAGTAAACAGGAAAGTCGGTCGACCAGACCGGCTTTCTTTTTGTTAGTATGCACAAAAAAACGAGCACTGCCTTGTCTGCCTTGTAGAAGATGGCAGCTTTTTTGAAAAAGGGATTGCAAATTTTCGAAGATAGCGGTATGATAATGCCAGAAAGCGTTGGAATCGTTTCCATGTCCCGCTACGGACAGAGCCCCCGGATTCCATCGCGTATAGACCATAGTGAGGTGATTTCCATGACCATTAAGGATCTGGCCGCGAAAACAGGCTATGCCGTGGGCACCGTGTCCCGGGCGCTGAACGACCATCCCAATGTAAGTGAAAAAGCCAGAGCTGCCATCTTGCAGGCCGCGGAGGAAAGCGGCTTCCAGCTGAACGTCAACGCCAAGCAGCTCAAGCAGCAGCATTCCAACATGATCCTGGTGATCGTCAAGGGCATCCAGAACGAGCTGTTCGGAAAAATGGTGGAGACCATCCAGCGCAGCGTTGCCGCCACCCGGTACCAGCTGGTGGTGGACTACATGGACGAGGATTTAAACGAGGTTCGCCGGGCCATCCAGCTGTGCCTGGAAAAGAAGCCTCTGGGCATCCTGTTCCTGGGCGGCAACAATCAGAACTTCCTTCAGGACTTCGGCCGGATCGACGTGCCCTGCGTCCTGGTCACCGGCGACGCCTCTGACCTGCATTTTGATAACCTTTCCAGCGTATCCACCGACGACCGGGCAGCGGCCCGGTGTGCCGTGGAGCGGCTGATCACCCTGGGCCACAGCCGCATTGCGGTGATCGGCGGCAATCGGGAGACCTCCGACCCCAGCCGTCTTCGCTTTGCGGGCTGCATGGAGGCCATGGAGGCCCACGGCCTGGACTTTGACCCGGAACGGGACTATCAGAGCGTCCGCTTCTCCTGTCAGGACGGCTACAACGCCACCAAAACCCTGCTGGAAAAGGGGTGCAAATTCACCGCCCTCTTTGCCGTGGCGGATGTGATGGCCATTGGAGCCATCCGGGCGCTGTGGGAAGCGGGACTGCGGGTGCCGGAGGACGTGTCCGTCATCGGCGTGGACGGGCTGCCCATGGGAGAATACCTGGTGCCCCAGCTGTCCACGGTGCGGCAGTCCGCGGAGCGGATCGCCAGCTGTTCCGTGGAGCTGCTCCTGAGCGTCATTGAGGAGGGAGCCGGGCCTGTCCATGAAAAGATTCCCTTTACCCTTCAGCAGCGGGAAAGCGTGAGAAGGGTGTAAACCGCCGGATTCCGGCATAGGATAAGGAGTGAACCAAGTTGAGACAGAGCGGGATTCTCATGCACCTGACCTCTTTGCCGGGAAATTACGGCATCGGCACCATGGGAAAGGAAGCCTATAAATTTGTGGACTTTCTCCATGAGGCGGGGCAAAGCTACTGGCAGATTCTGCCATTAAGCCCCACAGGCTACGGGGACTCCCCCTATCAGGCCCTGTCCTCCTGCGCCGGGAACCATTACCTCATCGATCTGGACACGCTGATCAGGGAGGGCCTGCTGAAAAAGACGGAGGTTAAGGAAATCGCCTGGGGGAGCAATCCCAAACAGGTGGACTTCGGCATCCTCTACCGGCACCGGACGGAGGTGCTGAAGCTGGCCTTTCAGCGGTTTACCCCGGATGGGGACTTCTCCCGGTTTGTGGAGGAAAACCAGGGCTGGCTGAAGGACTACGCCCTGTTTATGGCCCTGAAGGAGCAGTACGGCGGGGTGGCCTGGACCCAGTGGCCCAAAGAGCTGCGCCTCCGGGAGGAAGCTGCCCTGAAAGAAAAGCGGGAGGCCCTGGCCCAGACCGTGGGACTTCACTACTTTCTCCAATATGAATTTTCCCGGCAGTGGAACGCCCTCCGGGCCTACGCCAACAAAAAGGGCATCCGGATCATCGGGGACATTCCCATTTATGTGCCCCTGGATTCCGCTGACGTGTGGGCGGAGCCGGAGCTGTTCCGGCTGGATGAAAACCGGAACCCGGTGGTGGTGGCGGGCTGTCCGCCCGACGGCTTTACGGCGGACGGCCAGCTGTGGGGAAATCCCGTCTACGACTGGGAAAAACTGGCGGAAACAGACTACGCCTGGTGGAAGCGGCGACTGAGTATCTCCGCAAAGCTGTATGATGTGATCCGCATTGACCACTTCCGGGGCTTTGAAAGCTATTGGGCGGTGCCCTATGGGGAGAAGACCGCCAGAAACGGCCAGTGGTTGAAGGGCCCGGGACTGGATTTCTTCCGGATGGTGAAACAGGAATTCCCGGAGCTGCCCTGCATTGCCGAGGATCTGGGCTTTGTCACCCCGGAGGTGCGGCAGATGCAGATAGACTCCGGCTACCCCGGTATGAAGGTGCTGGAATTCGCCTTTGATTCCCGGGAGGAGAGCGACTATCTGCCCCATCTGTATCCCGTGGACTGCGTGTGCTATACCGGCACCCATGACAACGTGACCTTAAGGCAGTGGTTCCGGGAGGCAAAGTCCCGGGACGTGGCCTATGCCAGGGATTACCTGGGCCTGAACCGGAGAGAGGGCTATGTCTGGGGCATGATCCGGGGCGGCATGGGCTCGGTGGCCCGGCTGTTCATTGTCCAGATCCAGGACTATCTGGGACTGGGAAAGGAGGCCCGGATGAATTTCCCGGGCACCGTATCCACGGACAACTGGACCTGGCGTGCGGAGAAGGGCTTTGACGGCCGCCGTCTGGCCAACAGGCTTTACGCGCTCACCAGGCGCTATGGCAGATTGCCAAAACAATAACAAAAAACCGGGCTGTCTTTGCCAGAAAGACGGCCCGGTTATTTAGTCTTCTTATTCAGAAGGCGCAGCCTTTTTAAAGAAGGCCACGGCGATGGCGCCCGGGCCTGCGTGGGTTCCCACCACGCTGCCCACCACGGTGCAGGGCACCTGCCGCATATGGGGAGACCAGATGTACTGGCTGTCCCCGATGTATTTTTGCAGAAGGGTATCGGACAGGCCGGTATATCCCAGAAGCACAGGCATCGTAAAGTCAATGCCGCCCGCCTTTTCCATCTCCTGAACCAGCAGGTTATTCCCGGTTTTGGAGCCTCTGGCCTTGCCGATGAGATGGATTTCTCCGTCCACCACGGAAATCACGGGCTTGATGTTCAGCAGGTTCCCGGCAAAGGCCACGGTTTTGGAGATCCGTCCGCCCTTTTTCAGGTACTCCAATGTATCCAGCAGGGCCACGAGAACGATTCTCCCCTTGGCCTCCTCCAGCCGCCGGGCGATTTCCCCGGCATCCAGCCCTTCCTCGGCCAGCTCCAGGGCAAGCTCCACCAGAATGCCGCCGCCGATGGTAACGGTGCCGCTGTCCACCACAGAAATGTTCTCGTACTCCGCCGCGGCGATCCGAGCACTCTGATAGGTGCCGGAAAGACGGGAGGACAGGGTGATCACCACAGCCCCGGTTTGGGCGGCCCGGGTTTTGTCAAACACATCCATAAAATCCTGGGGGACGGCCTGACTGGTGGTGGGCAGGGTGTCGCTTTCCACCAGCTTTTCGTAGAAGGTCTGATGGTCAATGGTGACGCCGTCCAGGAATTCCTCCGTCCCGAACCGGACGGTCAGGGGCACGACAGTCACCATTTCCTTGGTTTGGGGCAGAAGATCTGCCGAAGAGTCCACAATAATCTGGGTTTTCATAGTCAATCTCCTTTTGCATCACTGGCAATTTCTTCCAGGCCCGCGCTGATCCGGGACAGGCTGTGATAGAAGGCGGTGCGCTCCTCCTCGGTCAGCTGGTTTTTGATCTCCTCCAGTACCCCGTCCACCCGATCCACGATCTGCTTGCCGACGGCCTGACCCTGGGCGGTGAGATGCAGCCGGCTTTTGTAGCGCTTTTGGGTTTTGGCCTCGCAGAACAGATAGCCCCTGCCCTCCAGATAATCCAGTGCCCGGGAAATGGTGGCCTTGTCCTCCTCGCAGCGTTCGCAAAGCTCCGTGGCTGTGAGGCCGTCGGAGGAATACAGATAGTACAGACAGGAAACATGGGCGGCCCGCAGCTGATAGGCGGCCATTTCCTGATTTTTCAGCTTCCGAATGCTTCGGCTGATCCGGTTTATGAGAACCGTAAAGGTTTCAAAGCGTTCTTCCATAGAATCTCCTCCACGTCTTGTTGAAGCTTCAACAAGTATATCACTGACTTGTTGATATGTCAACAAGTTTCTGCAAGGAAAAATTGGGAAGAGGGCATTTTCTGCCAGAAAGGGCTTGACCTTGCCCACGGTTTTGTGGTATTGTGTGTATGTATCGGATTAAAAAATTAAGAGGAAAGCATGGGAGCAGGATTCATGATCGAATTGTTGAAAGCGGTATTGTTCGGCATTGTGGAGGGCGTCACCGAGTGGCTGCCCATTTCCTCCACCGGCCATCTGATTTTACTGAACGAATTTATCACCCTGAAGGTGTCCCGGGAATTCCAGAGCATGTTTGACGTGGTGATCCAGCTGGGGGCCATTCTGGCGGTGATCGTTCTCTTCTTCTATAAGCTCAATCCCTTTGCCCGGCAGAAGTCGGAAGGGGAGAAGAAGGACACCTGGAATCTGTGGTTCAAGGTCATTGCGGCCATCATCCCCTCTGGCATCGTGGGCATCCTCCTGGACGACTGGATGGACGCCCATCTGCACAACGGCATCGTGGTGGCCATTGCCCTGATCGTCTACGGCGTTGCCTTTATCTTGGTAGAAAAGCGGAATGACCGGCGGACGGCCAAAATCCGGGATGTCCATGACATCGACTACAAAACCGCCCTGCTCATCGGCCTGTTTCAGTGCCTGAGCCTGGTGCCGGGCACCTCCCGTTCCGGCTCCACCATTCTGGGGGCCATATTGCTGGGCGTTGGGAGAAGCGCCGGCGCGGAATTCTCCTTCTTCATGGCCATTCCCACCATGCTGGGAGCCAGCGCCATCAAGCTTTTAAAGTTCCTGGCCTCCGGGGTCAGCGCCACGGGGACAGAGATCGGGGTGCTGGCGGTGGGCTGTATCGTCTCCTTTGCGGTGAGCCTGCTGGTGATCAAGGGCCTGATGGAATATGTGCGCAGGCACTCCTTCTCCGCCTTTGGGGTGTACCGAATCGTCCTGGGCGCGGTGGTTCTGATTTATTTTGGGGTTCTGGCATAACATAGCCTTACATTGATATCACAAGAAAAAGAAAGGGAGGAAAGAGACAATGGAATATACGATTGAAAACGAGTATCTGAAGGTCACGGTCACCACCTGGGGCGCCCAGGTAAAAAGCGTCATCCGCAAATGCGACGGCGTGGAGCACATGTGGCAGGCGGACAAATCCCTCTGGGGCTACCATGCCCCCATTCTGTTCCCCTATTGCGGCAAGGTGGTAGACGGGGTCATTGAGGCCAAGGGCAAGACCTACGAGGCCGGTCAGCACGGCTTTGCCAGAAATCTGGAGCATGATTTTGTGGATCAGACCAGGGACACCATCGTCCTGGAGCTCTGCTCCGGCCCGGACACTCTGGAAATCTTCCCCTATGAGTTCCGTCTGGTATCCACCTTCACCCTGGAAGGGGACACCCTCCACCACACCCTGACGGTGGAAAACCTGGACGAGGAGGCGCTGCCCTTCGGCATCGGCTACCATCCCGCCTTTACGGTTCCCTTTGACGAAAGCCATGTGGCCACGGACTACGAGCTGCGGTTCTCCGACATGGAGTCCCCCATCTGCATCAACAATCTGCCCCATGGCCTGGTTCACGGCAATATCTACCTGATGCCCGCCAATATCCAGTCCATTCCCGTGGACGAGTATATTTTCGCCAATGACAGCCACTGCATGGTGAATCTCCGCTCCTCCACTCTGGGCCTGTACGAGAAGGGCACCGGACGGGGTGTGGTGTGCAGCATCTCCGAGTTCCCCTACACCCTGATCTGGAGCAAGCCCGGTATGCCGAAGTTCGTGTGCATCGAGCCATGGCACAGCCTGCCCAGTCCCGAGGGCGGCTCAACAAAGTGGGAGGACAAGGAAGCGGCAGCCATCCTGGCCCCCGGTGAGGCATGGAGCACCACCCTCAGCACGGCGTTTGTACGGTAATATGCAGCATAAAAAAGGTTCCGACTCTCACGGGTCGGAACTTTTTTATGTTCAGAACAGATTGTCGTCCTGAAAATGCTCCATGATATCCTCTACCCGGCAGTGCAGCAGATTGCACAGCCGATCGATGGTATTCACTTCCACATTTTTGTTGTGACGCAGGCGGTCAAGCTGGGAGCGATTGATGTGATAGGTGGTATACAGATCGTATTGGGTAATCCCCTTGTCCTTCATCGTCTGCCACAGTCGGTCATACTTTATCATAGCTTCACCCGGTAACGGAGCTGAGAACCGTTGGAAACCTGTCCTATTTCTTCAGATCAGCAAACATTTCATCAAGATCATGATAGTGCTTGACTGACGGATCATGGGCGATCCGTTCCGCCTCCAGCATCGCGGCCATGGTTTCCATGTTGGGCCGTTCCATCCGCACCTCAAAGGGAAGTCCGCCGGTGCGCAGAGACTGGCGCAGAAACACATTGATGGCCGTGGTCAGGTTCATACCAAGCTCACTGAACAGAGCCTCGCATTCTTTCTTCAGATCGCTGTCCATCCGAACGCTGAAATTTGTGGTACCTGCCATAATATCAAATCCTTTCGCAATGTATTGTACGGATATTATATACAAAATGCAATGCAAAATCAATGCATAAGCTTCTAAATTTACAAATTCTTTTCAGACAGCCAGGCTGTTGCGAAGGGAACCGGGAGACTGCCTCAAATGATTTCAGAATTATTTGAGGCGGCCTTTTTTGCAGAGCAGGTGGAAATTTGGGGATTGGGCCTGAACGGTAGGGGCTGGCCCTGCTCTTATCCGTAAAAAAACACCGCAATATTGATAGAAACTTTTATAAAAGCATTGACATATTCAAATTTCGGTGGTATTGTAAGCATAGAAACTGTCGGCAGCCTCCCGGCCGGCATCCCTCTGACGCTTTTCCTTTCCCAAAATCCAATCCAAATGCGACGATATGAAATGAGGTGCAGTTATGAAGAAGTATAACATTGTCTGGTTTTGCGCGGATCAGCTCCGCTGGGACGCAATCAGCGGAAATGGAAATACCCATATCCACACGCCCAACATAGATCGCCTGATGCGGACGGGAACCACCTTTGACAGAGCCTATACCCAAAGCCCTGTCTGTACCCCCAGCCGCGCCTCCTTCCTCACAGGCCGTTACCCGAAAAGCTGTCGTTCCAGCGTCAACGGGAACCAGTATTTCTCCAAGGACGAGACCCTGGTGACCAAAATGCTCCAGAATGACGGCTATGTCTGCGGCCTTTCCGGCAAGCTCCATCTGACCTCCATGGGCGCCTGGGATCACCAGGAGCACCGCACCGATGACGGCTACACCTTCTTCCAGTGGGCGGACAACGGTATGGATCTCCACGCTCCCGGTGTGAACAACTATATTGACTGGGTGACGGAAAAGGGGTACAAATGGGCAGACGTGTACGACGCCCCCGTAAAGGGCTATTGGCCCCCCAAGGGTGACTATCCCATTCCCTCCCGGATCAAGGGTATGCCCGACGAGCTGCACCAGAGCACCTGGTGCGTGGAAAAGGGTCTGGAATTCATTCAGCAGAGCCTGGAGGAGGATCCGGATCGTCCCTGGTGCATCAGCCTGAATCCCTACGCCCCCCATCCTCCCTTCGATCCCCCGGTGGAATTCCGGAACCGGCTGAAGGTGGAGGATATGCCCCTGCCTCTGTGGAAGGAAGGAGAGCTGGACAATAAGCCCCAGTCCCAGAAGGACAGCTATTATCAGGGCGCCCAGAGCGGGATGCTTCGCTCCGCCGTAGGCGTCACCGACGAGGAAAAACGGGAGAACATTCTGGAATACTACGCCCTGGTGGAGCATCTGGACTATCAGCTGGGCCGGCTCATCGATTACCTGGAAGAAAATGGAATGCGGGAAAATACCATCATCATGTTCATGAGCGACCATGGGGAGTGCCTGGGAGACCACGGCCTGTACTGGAAGGGCGGCTTCTTCTATGAGGGCAACGTCCATGTGCCTCTGATTTTCTCCTGCCCGGGGCTGATCCAGCAGGGACTGCGGTCTTCGGCGCTGGTGGAGCTGATGGACGTAGCGCCTACGGTGCTGGAGCTTGTGGGCCTGCCTGTGCCCCAGTATATCCAGGCCAAGAGCCTGGCCGGGATCATCACCGGAAAGCAGGATCCCTCCCACCACAAGGACTGCGTATACGCGGAATACTATTACTCCGTGCTGAAATCCAACAAGGTGTACGCCACCATGTATTTTGACGGCCGCTACAAGATGATCGCCCACCACGACGACCCCATCAGCGAGCTGTACGACCTCCAGGAGGATCCGGAGGAATATAATAACCTGTGGGGCAAGCTGGAATACCGGGATCTCTGCTTTGCCTACTATCAGAAGTGCTTCAACCACGCGATTCTGGCAAATGAGGATACGGTTCTGGGAGAAAAATCCGTCTGGTAAGGATTTTCTGCCCAAAATCCTAATGAAAAATCCAAAGAAATGGTTGACAAAACCCGGAAGAATATTTATACTTCTTATATAAAATGTTTTATCAAATAAGAATACAATGAACAGATAAGGAGCGATCAAATATGGAAGATGCTATGATTCAGCAGATTATGACCGAACCTGGGAAAATTGTGTTTCAGAAGATACCGGTACCCAAGCCGGCGGAGGATCAGATCCTTGTAAAGATCCGGATGATCGGCATTTGCGGCAGCGATATCCACGTCTATCATGGGAAGCATCCCTTTACCAAGTACCCGGTGACCCAGGGCCACGAGGTTTCCGGCGAGATCGTAGCCCTGGGCGGGGCGGTACAGGGCTTCCGGCTGGGCCAGAAGGTGACCATTGAGCCTCAGGTGTACTGCGGCCATTGCTACCCCTGCACCCATGGCAAGTATAACCTGTGCGAGGAGCTGAAGGTCATGGGCTTCCAGACCACCGGCGTGGCCTCCACCTATTTCGCGGTGGATGCCTCCAAGGTGACGCCCCTGCCGGAGGATATGGACTTCCGGGAGGGCGCCATGATCGAGCCTCTGGCGGTGGCGGTTCATGCCGTTCGCCGGGCAGGGGATGTGAAGGGCATGAAAATCGCGGTGCTGGGAGCAGGCCCCATTGGCAATCTGGTGATGCAGGTGGCCCGGGGCATGGGCGCTCAGGTCATGATCACGGATGTTTCGGACTATCGTCTGGAGCTGGCGAAAACCTGCGGCGCGGACTTCACGGTGAACACCCGGAATGAGGAATTCGGGGAAGCCATGGTTCGCTGCTTCGGGCCGGACAAGGCGGACGTGATCTACGACTGCGCCGGAAACAACACCACCATCAACCAGGCCATTCGCTGCGCCCGGAAGGGAAGCACCCTGATCCTGGTAGCGGTGTTTGCCGATATGGCCAGTGCGGATCTGGCGGTGCTCAACGATCACGAGCTGGATCTGAACACCACAATGATGTATCGCCATGAGGACTATGTGACTGCCATTGAAATGGTGAACCGGGGCCTGATCCAGCTTCGTCCCCTGATGAGCAAGACCTTCCCCTTCGGGCAGTTCCTGCAGGCCTATCAATACATTGACGCCAACAGGGAAACCACCATGAAGGTGCTGGTGGACGTTCAGGATCAGAAGGATATCGAGCTGTAAGCTTTGGTGAAAAAAGGGCAGTACGAACTCCGTACTGCCCTTTTTGGCGTTTATTCGGGGAAAGGGCCTGATATGGGTTTTTCAAGGAAGCCGGGGATCCGCAACAGATCGGGGACAAAAGGGGCAAAGAACAGAAAAAATTTCCGGAATTCCCTATTTTTGAAAAAAGAAACTTGCTTATTTGAAAATGAATGATACAATAGAAGAGATAATGATTTCATCGGATGAAAAGGAAATGGAGGGACACGATGAGACCATCAACGGGAAGCACGGTTGTCAGACAGAAGAACCGGGTCAAAACCGCATTGTATATTCTGAATCATAACGGAGTCTCCAGGCAGGAGCTGTCTCTGGCTCTGGGCTTCAGCATGCCTACGGTTTTCCAGAACGTCAGCGACCTGATCGAGGCTGGGCTGGTATGCGAAAATGGGGAGTATGATTCCACCGGCGGACGAAAGGCCAAGATCCTGTCCATTCGGGAGGGCGTGCGCTGTGCCATTGGGGTGGAGATCACCTGCCACCATGTGCGGATGATCCTGATGGACATGAGCCTGAAGCTACTGGATATTGAGCTGCGGCAATTCTGCTACGAGGATACCACGGCCTATTATATGGGGCTGGGAAAAATCGTGCAGAGCTTCATGGAAAAGAATAAGGTAGGCCCTGACGCGGAGTATCAGCTGGTAGGCGTGGGCATCGCCCTGCCGGGCATCATCGACCAGGGGAAGAAAATGCTGATCAAGTCCCATGCCCTTGGGGTGGAAAACGTGGCACTGTGGCAGTTCAGCCAGAACATCCCCTGCAACGTGCTCTTTGGCAACGACGCCAATATGGCAGCCTACTCTGAAAAGGGGAACATCCGGGAGAACGCCATTTACATCTCCCTGAACGATACCGTAGGCGGCGCCATTTACCAGAAGGGAGAGCTGTACCTGGGCGACCACTTTAAAAGCGGCGAGATCGGCCATATGATCGTGGTGCCCGGAGGAAAAAAGTGCTACTGCGGGAAGCGGGGCTGCCTGGATGCCTACTGCTCGGCCAAGGTGCTGCGGCTGGATGAAAATGACAGGAGCCTGGGCGGCTTCTTTGAGGCGCTGGAAAACGGCAATCCGGAATGCGAGAAGCGGTGGGATACCTACCTGGACTATCTGGCGGTGATCGTCAGCAATCTGAGAATGGCCTTCGACTGCGACATCATTCTGGGCGGCCATGTAGGCGGATATATGGGGGGCCATATGCGCTCCTTCAGCGATAAGATCCGCAAGTACAACAATTTTGAGGTGGACACCTCCTACATTTCCCTTGGCAGGTCCAAGCGGGAATGCGCGTCCATCGGGGTAGCCAGGATGATTATTGACAAATTCTTCCTGAATCTGGGAAATGACGGGAAATCTTGAGAAAGATTTCCCGCTATTTTTTTATCTCCGGGAAGGTCTTGCCGACGGCGGGATGTGGGGAAAATGCTGGAACGACGAAAAAATGAGGCTGCCCCTTACCACAGCTTGCACAAAAAAAGAACGTTATTTTCGTAGGATTTTACTATTTTTTCGCTATTCTGAAAAATGATATGTAAAAGTATTGACAAAAGTTTTTGGGAATGATAGAATCGAAGCAAGAAAGCAGGACTGGCAGTCCGGCGAAGCAAGGAGGAATGGGCATGTCTCTTCACAGGACGGTAGCCCGTTATGACATTGTTGTGGCAGGCGGCGGCCTGTCCGGCATGTGCGCGGCAGTGGCCGCGGCCCGGATGGGGGCCAGGGTGGCCATTGTCCAGAACCGTCCGGTATTCGGCGGCAATGCCAGCTCAGAAATCAAAATGCACATTGTAGGCGCCAACTGCCATCAGTCCAAGGCCAATCTCCGGGAAACAGGTATTCTGGAGGAGCTGCTGCTGGAGAACAAGCGGCGCAACCCTTACGCCTCCTTCCCCCAGTTTGACGTGATCATGTGGGAGCTGATCCGCTTCCAGCCCAACCTCACCGCCTACCTGAATACCAACATGGACGATGTGGTCACCGAGGGTAAGGAGATCAGGGCGATCATCTGCCACCAGAGCACTACGGAAACCGAGCTGGAGATCCAGGGAAAGCTGTTCGTGGACGCCACGGGACATGGCACCCTGGGGGTGATGGCCGGAGCGGCCTACCGGGTAGGCAGCGAAAGCAGGTATGAGTTTGACGAGCCGACGGCTCCCGAATGTGCCAATACGGATACCATGGGCAACTCCATGATGTTTGTGGCGGCGGATCGGGGAGAGACGGTGAAATTTGAAAAGCCGGTCTGGGCCAATTCCTATTCGGAGGAGGATCTGATCCAGCGGCCCCACGCCAACGCCATAACCGCCCACGCCGACGGGGGAGAGATCGTCAAGCCCGCGGAGGGGAAGAACCAGCTCCCGGGATTTTCCAATGTGGATTCCGGCTATTGGTGGATCGAGCTGGGCGGCGACGCGGAGGACATCATCCGGGAGGCCGAGGAGATCCGGGACGATCTGCTGAAATGCGTTTACGGCGTGTGGGATCATCTCAAGAACGTGAGCAACCACGGCGTGGAAAATTACGACCTGGAATGGGTGGGCATGGTACCGGGCTACCGGGAAAGCAGACGGCTGGAGGGGGACTACATCCTCACGGAAAACGACGTCCGGGCCAACAGACGCTTCCCCGACGCGGTGGCCTATGGCGCCTGGCCCATGGATGTCCACGTCCGGGGCGGTCTGCGGGATGTGAAGGACTATCCCTCCCATGTATTTAACTTTGAAGGCTGCTACACCATTCCCTATCGGTGCTATTGCAGCAGGGACATAGACAATCTGATGATGGCCGGACGGGACATCAGCGCCTCGAAAATGGCCTTCAGCTCTGTCCGGGTCATGGGCACCTGTGCCATCGGCGGCCAGGCGGTGGGCACCGCGGCGGCCATGGCCATTGAGAAGGGCTGCACCCCCAGAGAAATCGGCAAGGCCCACATTCAGGAGCTTCAGCAGAAGCTATTGAAGGATGACTGCTACATCCCGGGCGTCCGGAACCAGGATCCCCTGGATCTGGCCAGAGGGGCCGCGGTGACGGCCACCAGCGAGACGGAAGACAGCCGGGCGGCAAACGTGATCAACGGCGTATCCCGCACCGTGGACAGTGCCAGCAACTGCTGGGAATCCGCACCCCTGACCGGGGACGGGGAGACCATCCGGCTGACCCTGCCGGAAGTCAAGACCATCTCCCAGCTTCGGCTGACCTTTGATACCAACCTGAGCGGCGAGATCATGCCCTCTCTCACAAGAACGGTACGGGAGCGGCAGACCAAGGGCCTGCCCCATGAGCTGGTGAAGGATTACCAGGCTGTGCTGTACCGGGAGGGCCAGGAGGTCTGGCGGAAGAACGTAAGGGATAACGGCCAGCGGCTGAATGTCTGGCAGGTGCCCGAGGTGGAAGCGGATCAGCTGGAGGTCACCGTGACGGCGACCTACGGTTGGGAACGGGCGAGAATTTATGAGATTCGGATTTACTGATCTGTCCCGGGATGAGGGAGACCGGCTGGTATTCGGCTGGAAGAATCTGTTCCTGACCCTGTGGCGGGAGGTCTACACCCTGATCCGGGCCAATCTGTGCTTCCTGCTGTTCTGCCTTCCCATTGTCACCATTCCTCCGGCGCTGACGGCGCTCTACGGGGTCTGCGTGGATGCCATCCGGGGGCAGAAATGCCAGGTGGGGAAGACCTTCCTGAAAACCATAAAAACCCAGTTCCTTTCCAGCTGGGCGCTGTTCCTGGGACTTGCGGGGGTGGAGACAGTGAGCTGCGTGGCGGCCTGGTTCTACTTCACCCGGGGAAACTGGATGCTGAGCCTGCTGGGACTGATGGCCACGGCCATTGGGGTGGTCGTCCTGTTCATGATCCCCTACTGCTTCTGCATGCTGGCCCGGGTAAGGCTTCCCCTGAAGCAGGTGGTGAAGAACGGATTCCTCCTCAGCTTTCTGAACCTGAAGTTCAGCGTTTGCAGCACCGTGCTGGCCATTGCCATTGTGCTGGTTCTGGTACTGTGGTGGCTGTATCTGCTGCCTCTGATATTGCTGATCGGGGAGGCGTTTGTTGCCTACCTTACCGG
>CAYMWT010000004.1:0-10175 GCA_964394055.1 uncultured Oscillospiraceae bacterium | reverse complement strand
AGAAATGAGGAAACAACAATGAAAAAAGCACTGAGCGTTTTGTTAGTCGCGGCAATGATTCTGACACTGCTTGCCGGCTGCGGCAGTGAAAAGGCCCCGGCTGCTACGGAAGGCGGCCAGAGTGCTGCTGCTCCCACCGAAAAGGCCCCTGCCTCCGAAGAGAAGACGGAACTGAGAATCGCCATCTGGGGCGACGAAGCCAGAGCTGCTGCCTACAAGGAGACCCTGGCTCCCTTCTGCGAGGCAAACAACTGCACGGTTGAAATTGAATTGGTTCCCATTGGAGATTTCTTTGACAAGCTGGCCGCTCAGCTGGGCGCCGGTACCGCCCCTGACATCTTCTGGCTGGCCGACGCCAAGGAAGCCACCTTCATCAACGGCGGCTGGTGCGCCAACCTGAAGGACACCCTGAACGCGGATCCGGACTATAAGCTGGATGACTTCTATGAGAGCGCCATCTACTCCACCGACTATAACAACGACGGCAGCATCTACGGCGTGCCCTTCTCCTTCGGCGCCCGTGTGATCTTCTACAACAAGACCCTGCTGGAGGCCGCCGGCGCCGAGACTCCTGAGGAGTGCATCGCCAACGGCACCTGGACCTACGAGAAGATGTTTGAGATCGCCCAGACCGTCAACAAGTACGATTCCACCAAGATCGGCACCAAGCTGTGGTGCGTTGGCCAGGAGAGAAACGCTGTCCAGGCCTTCGCGGACATCCTGCCCGCCTACGGCGCCAACCTGCTGAATGCCGACTCCTCCGAGTTCACCCTGGATACCCCCGAGGGCATCGCCGTTACCCAGATGGTCTATGATTCCATCTACACCAACGGCGGCCACGCCAAGCCCGACGACACCACCGCCTTCGTTTCCGGCAACGTGGCAATGGCCCGGGAATGCTACTCCTACATGAAGACCATGGCCAACGGCAACGTGGACTTCGAGTGGAATGTGGCCCCCATGCCTTACGGCTCCAAGGGTAAGGACGCGCCTCTGTACACCGGCTATGCCTACTGGTGCGCCAACGACACCGGCGAGCATGTGGAACTGGCCAAGGAGCTGATCCGCTTCGTCACCAGCCCCGAGAACCAGCTGGCCTGGTGCTCCACCTTCATGTGCCCCCGCAGCTCCGTTATGACCTCTGACGCCATCCTGAACCTGGGCGAGGGCTATCCCGCTCCCGAGAAGGTAAAGGCTGCCTTCGTGGATCCTGTCAACGAGCAGGGCCTGTACAGCTACCGTGGCACCACTGAGTTTACCCTGCTGCAGAACACCGTTCAGCAGACCTATGAGATGATCTGGGCCGGCCAGTATTCCATCGAGGACGGCATCGCCGCCATGAAGGATGCTGTGGCCCCCTACCTGAACTGATTGCCCTGAGAAAGCTCTGAAGTAACCATCCTGTTTCCGGAATCAACCGACATTGTTCGGCTCTTCTCCTTCTCCCCATAAAGGGTTCTGCCCTTTATGGGGCCCCCCAGGAAATGGGCGACCCTGGCCATTGACCCCTGCCGATTGAATCAGAGCGTTTCTATAATGTTATGAAACAGGAGCAAGGGGAACTTGTTTCCCCTTGCTGTTGCCGTCAAAAAGCCCCATAGGGGGCTTTTCGACGGGAAGGGTTTGCAGTCTGCTTAGCGCACTCCTTGTGCGCTTACAGCGCACAACTCGCACACACGCAGCCTGAGAAGTATTTTTTGCCACGCGCATGTCGCGGCAAAAAATGATCTGACTTTATTCGCCGCTGCGGCGGCGAACTCTGCGAGGCTTTATTTAACCGACTCTCTCAGCTGAGGTAATAAAATGAGTAAGAATACAAAGCACCTGAGCGCGCGGCGCAGATCCCTGGAATACCGGGAGAGCGTATGGGGCTATGCCTTCATTGCCCCCATGCTGCTGGGCTTCCTGATTATTACGGTTGCACCGGTTATCGCAACATTTGTATACAGCCTGACAAACAAAAACATGATGAGCCGCACCACCGGTTTCGTCTGCATGGAAAACTACAAAAAGCTTTTCAGCGACAAGACCTTCCGGGCGACTATCATACAGAACCTGGAATTCACCATCCTGCTGATTCCCAGCAATCTGGTTTTGACCCTTGCCCTGGCAACCCTGCTGAAGGATAAGTTCCGGGGCTGCGGCTTCTTCCGGACGGCGGTGTTTACGCCTGTGGTCACCTCTGTGGTGGTCTGGGGCGTTCTGTGGAGATATATGTTCCAGGCGGACAACGGCCTGATCAACGCGGTTCTGAGAATGATGGGCATTACCGGCCCTCAGTGGCTGATGAACACAAAGCTTTCCATTCCCATTTCCGTATTTATCACCCTGGTAAAGGGCCTGGGCATGAACATGGTCATGTTCATCGGCGCCATGCTGGATGTGCCCCAGGATTACTATGAGGCCGCCTCCATGGACGGCGCCTCCAAGGGAAAGCAGTTCTTCTCCATCACCCTGCCCAACATCGCTCCCACCATTTTCCTGGTGCTGATCATGACCACCATAGGCTCCCTGAAGGTTTTCGGCCAGATCAAGGCTCTGTCCAACGGCGGCCCCGGAACCTCCTCCTATGTGATGGTATTCTATATTTACGAGATGGCCTTTAAGAACTATAAATTTGGCTACGCGTCTGCGGCCTCTGTGGTGCTGTTCCTGTTGATCGTTACCCTGACGATCCTCCAGTGGATGGGCAGAAAGAAGTGGGTGTATCATGAAGACTGACAGACTGGACAATACACATGCAAGACATGTCAAGCAGGCAAAGAAGCTGGGGAAGTACCTTCTGTGCATCGCGGTTTCCGTGGTCATGCTCTTCCCCATGTACTGGCTGCTGACCACCTCCTTTAAGACCCCCATGAACGTGGCGAAGTTCCCGCCCCAGTGGTGGCCCAACCCCTGGACCCTGGATAACTACCGGGAGCTGTTCTTTAAGCGCCCCTTTATGACCTACCTGTGGAACAGCGTATACATTGCTGCCCTGATGACCCTGGGCGTTGTGATTTTCAGCTCCCTGGCCGGCTATGCCTTCGCCAAGATCCGGTTCAAGGGCAACAACCTCCTGTTCATGGTGATCCTCTGCGGTATGATGATGCCCATTGAGGTGACCATCATCCCCATCTATACCGCTCTGTCCGGCATGAAAATGGCGGACAGCCACATCGGCCTGATCCTCTGCCCCATGTTCGGCTATTGCGGCGCCTTCGGCACCTTCCTCATGCGGCAGTATTTCCTGACCATTCCCGATGAGCTGATCCAGGCGGGCCGGATCGACGGCGCCAGCCAGCCCCGGATTTTCATGCAGATCATTCTGCCCATGGCCACCTCCTCCATTGCCACCCTGGTGATTTTTTCCTTCCTTCAGAGCTGGAACGACTATCTGCTGCCTCTGGTTCTGCTGTCCGACTCCGACAAGTTCACCCTGCCTCTGGGCCTGAGCCTGCTGTCCAACGAGGATGGCATGAAGTGGGAGCTGGTTATGGCCGCGGCCTCCTTCTCCACCATGCCCATTCTGGTGGTGTTCTACCTCTGCCAGGAGAAGTTCATGGCGTCCCTGTCCATGTCCGGAATGAAGGGCTAAGGTATGAACAAGTTTGAGATTGCGCCCCTTTGCCCCCGGGGAGGGAAGCTGACCGCCTACCTCCATGACTTTGACACTGACTATGTCCATCGTGGCAGCCGTCCGGGAATCCTGGTGATTCCCGGCGGCGGCTATCAGAAAATCGTGGATCGGGAAAAGGACGGCGTGGCCTTTGAGTTTTTCGCCGCCGGATTCAATACCTTCGTTCTGGATTACACCGTGCGCACCCCGGGAGCCGATCTGCCCCCGGTGGGCCTGACGCCTCTGATCCAGGCCTCGGCGGCCATTCTGGCCATCCGGGAGCACGCGGATCAATGGAACACCCGGGAAAACCAGATCGCGGTGCTGGGCTTTTCCGCCGGAGGACATCTGGCGGCCTCCTGCTCCTGTATGTGGGACTGCCCGGAGCTGAAACAGGCGCTGGATACCAAGGGCGGACGAAACCGTCCGGATGCCGCGGTGCTGTGCTACCCGGTGATCCTGTCCGGGGAGTTTGCCCACAGGCAGTCCATTGCCAATTTGTCCGAAGACGATCCGGACTTTTTCGACCTGGCCAGCCGGGTGGGCGCCCATGTGCCTCCCACCTTCCTGTGGACCACAGGAGAGGACGAGCTGGTTCCCTGTGAGAATACCCTGTTCTATGCCTGCAAGCTCCAGCAGTATCATGTGCCCTATGAGCTGCACATCTACACCCACGGAAGGCACGGTCTGACCCTGGGCAAGCGGGAAAGCAACGTGGTGGATCGGCAGATTTCCTCCTGGGTGCTGCTGTGCAAGCAGTGGCTGGGAGATCTGTTCGACTTTGAGGTTAGTATCTGATGAAGCGGATTTTATGCTATGGAGATTCCAACACCTGGGGCTTTACCCCGGTAACGGGAAAGCGATACGCGCCGGAGGTTCGGTGGACAGGGGTAGCTCAGAAGGTTCTGGGCCAGGAGTACCAGATCCTGGAGGACGGCATCAGCGGACGAACCACCGTCTGGGAGGATCCCTTCGTACCCTGCCGGAACGGTCTGGAGGGCATCGGCTACGGCCTGCTTCGGGCCAAGCCCATCGATCTGGTGGTGCTGATGCTGGGCACCAACGACCTGTACCACACCAATGCCCGGGGCTATTACCGGGGCCTGTCCCGGCTCACCCGAACCATATTGGACGCTCCCGTCCAGCTGCTGGACAGCTCTCCGGTTTTTACGGAGAAGCCCCGGGTTCTGCTGGTGGCGCCCATCCGGCTCCATCCGGACATTGGGTCTCTGAGACCGGAGCTTGGGCTGAGCTATGAGGAGTCCGCTCAGTTCGCCTGTTATACCCAGTGCGTGGCTCAGGAATTGGGTCAGCCCTGGCTGGACGCGGCTCAGGTGGCCCGTGCCTCCGATGCGGACGGACTGCATATGGAGCCGGAAGGCCACGCCGCCCTGGGAAGGGCCATTGGGGAAAAAATCCGGGAACTCCTGTAGCCCGGAGAGAAAAAACAGAATGCGTGTCGGGGCAAATGCTCCGGCACGATTTTTCACGGAAACAGGATTTGCCGGTTGACTTTTTCCCTGGGAAAGGCTACAATAAAAATGTAAATAACCTCTTATATGACTGACGGATCAGCGGGAAAACCGCAGGGGAGTGTAAGAGTGTATGCCGACCGTCTGGGCAATTCAGCTTCGCACTGGATTACCCATTTTTTATTTTGGGAAACTCCGAGCAAACCATCTGCGGCTGCGGCTGGATTTTTTGCCCCAGTCGCGCGGATTCCCAATTGAGAAATACACAAAGTATTCCTTCAATTGTGAATCCTTCGCCTGAGCCAAAATCTCTCAGCCGCAGCACTTGCTGGTTTATTCAGAGCTTCCCTGGATCATTCCTGGGCAGCCCTTGCGAACGGAAAATTAAGAAAGAGGTGCGCTATGAAAAAACTGAAAACTCTCTCCGAAGGCGATTTCCTGAAGGTATTCTTCGGCTTCCTCAGCCTGTGCTTCCTGGTGGCGGCAGTGTGTATGCCGGACAGGAGCACCATGTTTACCGGCCTGTGGCAGATCCTCAGCCAGCCCGGCAAGATCTCCACCAACTACTTCGCCCTGGGCGGCTACGCGGCCACCTTCCTGAACATGGGCCTGGTCTGCGCCATTTCCCTGGGCCTGTTCCTGGTATTTAAGGGAACCCCCAACAACGTCTCCACTCTGGCGGTGATCCTCACCCTGGGCTTCGGCTCCTGGGGCATCAACATTCTGAACATCTGGCCCACCATTTTCGGCGTGATGATCTGCGCCCTGGTGAAGAAGGAGAAATTCGGCACCCAGGTCAACGCCATGCTCTTCTCCACTGGTATCGCGCCCCTGATCTCCGATCTGCTCCTGCGCTACCCTCACCCGGAGGTGATCGGCTTCAACCTCACCGGGCTGCTGCTGGCTATGGTTGTGGGCTTCCTCATTGGCTTCTTCCTGCCCGCGGGCCTGGCCCATTCCCCCAAGGTACATAAGGGCTTCGACCTGTACAGCGCCGCCCTGCCCATTGGTATGACCGCCTTCTTCCTCCAGGCTGCCCTGTTCAAGACCATGGGGGTTGACCTGCCTGCCGCGCCCGACGCCTCCACCTTGCAGGTGGCCTCCCGGATGACCGCCAATGTGTTCTGTATTGTGGTGTTTGGTATCTGCGTTGCCGTGGCCTTCCTTATGGGCTGCAAGCCAAAGGACTACTGGCGTCTGCTGACAGACCCTGCCCAGGTGACCAATTTCTCCTCCACCTACGGCAACGCCGTGTTCCTGATGAACGTGGGCGTCTTCGGCCTGTTCATTCTGGGCTACTACAACCTGATCGGGGCCACTTTCAACGGCGTGACCTTCGGTATCATTTTCTGTATGCTGGCCACCTGCAACTCCGGCTCCCATCCCGGCAACGTCTGGCCCATTATGCTGGGCTACTTCCTGACCTCTCTGATCTTCGGCTGGTTCTCCGCCCGGCTGGGCGGCAATTTCGCCATGACCATCAACGCCCAGGCCATCTGCGTGGGCCTGTGCTATGCCAACGGCTTAAGCCCCATTGCGGACAAGTACGGCTGGCAGTTCGGCACCCTGGCCGGCGGAATGCACTACCTGCTGGTGACCTCCGTGCCTGCCCTCCACGGCGGCTACTGCCTGTATAACGGCGGCTTCACCGCGGCGCTGATCTGCATTATTCTGGTGCCTCAGCTGGAAAAGTTCATGAGGACAAAGGACGAGCGCCGGGCGCTGAAGGTAAAGTAAAAATTGAGAAAGGTCGTCTCATTTGAGGCGGCCTTCACTTTGCCCTCTCAGTCAGCGCCCTCTCAGTCAGCCTTCGGCTGCCAGCTCTCCCATGGGGAGAGCCAAGAGCGTGATTGGAATTATAGAGCAGCTCAAAAATATAGAAAACCCACTTGGCTCTCCCTTCGGGAGAGCTGTCACGGCGCTATAGCGCCGTGACTGAGAGGGCATTCACCGTCACAATATCCAAAAACCAATCCAAGAATTTGTACCTTTCGCCCATGGACAAACACCTCCCTGCCTGATACCATAAGAGCCGAAGATCCTGACATTAAGCGGACAGCTGCGTGAAAGGTGGGAATCCTGTCTTCTCCGGAGGGTAACCCCTCTGGGGTGTTCCTGCCGCACCCTCAGGGGATGCGGCTTTCTTTTTTGAGGAGGGAAACAGATGGAAACCAGAGTGGCGGTTATGAGCATCATCGTGGAAAACGGGGAGTCGGTGGAGACTCTCAACGGCATCCTCCACAGCTACGGGGAATATATCATCGGAAGAATGGGCATTCCATACCGGAAGCGGAAAATAAACGTCATTGCCATCGCCCTGGATGCCCCCCAGAATACCATTTCCGCCCTGTCCGGCAAGGTGGGAAGCCTGCCGGGGGTCAGCGTGAAAACCGCTTATTCCAGTATCATCAATACAGTGGAAGGAAATGAAGAAAACCCATGAATCAGAAAGTACGTTGGATCACCCAAACCGCCGTGCTGCTGGCCCTGCTGGTGGTATTCCAGGCGGTGACCCGTTCCTTTGGTCAGCTGGTCACCGGCTCCTGCGTCAACGCGGTGCTGGCCGTTGCTGTGCTGCTGGCCGGTATGAGCAGCGGCGTCACCATCGCCCTGATCTCCCCTGTGCTGGCCTACCTGCTGGGCATTACCCAGCAGCTGATCACCGTGCCCGCCATTATGGTAGGCAACACCGTGTTTGTGGTACTGCTGGGCCTGATCGCCGGGAGGGGGAAGAATGTAGGCATCCAGGCGGCGGCCTGGCTGCTGGCGGCTGTCGGCAAGTTTGCCACGCTGTATATCCTGGTGGTCAAGATCATCTGCGGCATCGCTTCCGCGCCTCTGCTGGAATCCGGCACGCTGAAGCCTCCCATGCTGGAAAAGCTGCCGGGGATGTTTGCCTGGCCCCAGCTGATCACGGCGCTGATTGGAGGCGGCATCGCCCTGCTGATCGCTCCGGTGCTTCGCAAAGCGCTCCACCGATAAACCATAAAGAAAGCCTCTCACGATTGCAAAAAACGTGAGAGGCTGCTTTTTTTGGAAAAAGAGAGACAAGCATTGACTTTTGACAGACCTTTTCGCAAATCCTCATATTCTGTCCACAATATGCGCAAAACCCCAGTTTCGCCTGAAGCAACACTGGGGTTTCTCGACGGTCTGTTATTTGCTATTCTCCATCGCAAGTCCCAGCGCTAACATACCCGCTTCAATGTTCAAAACGCCCACTTTTCCCTCATACGTAATGGGCGGATTGGTAAAGGTTTGCTTCAGCCATTCGTTGTAGTCCGGCCGCCAGGTCATGGTTGCCACTGGCGCATCCAGCAACGCTTCCACGGTACTCTCTGCGTCCTCCGTGCCATTTTTCAGGAAATCGCTGTATGCCTGCTTTCCTTTCTCGCTCAGCACATCGCCAAACAGCTTTTTGGAAAACCAGCGTGCGCTGTCGTCCTCACCCTGGACATAGGTCACTTCCTCAACGCCGCCAAAGCCAAGCTGCGGATATGTATACTCCTGCGCATCGTGACCATATTCCCTCCGTAGTGCATTTAGGATGGCTTCCTTGTTGTAGCCGTCCGGGTACACGATCTGGATGCTGCCAAGGCCGCTGTATCCCCTGCCATATGGGTCAGAAAAACCGAACGCCACGCCGATGGCCTGCTCTCCAAACACCTCGCAGTCGTATACATTGATATTGAAAGAATCTAAAGCAGCTGTCTCCGTCCGCTCCAGGGTGTCAAGATCCAGTCCCAGCTTTTCACAAACCTCCTCTGGAGTGGCATTCCAGGGCACATTCTGGAATGCCAGCACATCCGCACTGTCGTAGACTACTTCTTCTTTGGGTGCGCAGCCAGACAGACACAAGAGCAAAACTACAGATAAAACGAATACGAAAAGCTTTTTCAAGTTCATCATAGCATTCACTCCTCGTATAATAAGATTTTCAGATAGTTATAAGTGCATCTGCTTAGTTCACTCAATATAATATCAGCAGTCTTTGATATGCCCGTGATATAATAGCTGTAGGACAGCAGAGTGAAGTTCTTTTTAGATTTTCAAGCAGATAAATTTAGCCTGTAGTCAAGTTAAACTCGTTCGTTACGGTAAAGCTCGTGCCGCCAAGGTTAATCACCGCCTGAGACAATAACCAGCCAAGGCATTCTGCTCCATATGGATACGAATCTACATTGCTAGGGGAAAACGAGTAGGGCACACCTTCCGAAGGATAGGGGGTTGGCTGGGACGTTCTAGATTCTACCGGAAAATGTCCTGCTTGCTCCATAACGTAATAATGGTAAAAGCTAACTACTCGAGCATACGAATTATAGGTAAACGTTGTTGTCATCCGATTCACGCTAACTCTAAAGGTTCCCATGCCAGAGTCAATTAAATTATAGTATGTTGAGTGAAGGGCATAGACGCCATTTAGTTGCCCCGCTTTTTCCCGATAATCCGCATAACCTGCTTCCCGTCCGTTTGCATCCACAACCAGCAGAGTGGTAAGAACCATTTGCTTTTCCACTACATCACCAGATCGTGTAGCAGGAACAGGTAACATCTGCATAATCTGCAAACGTCCTTCCTCGGTAACGCAGGTGGTTATTCCCGTTTCCTCAATATCCGCACCCATGTACTGGTCGGCTACCGCTAAGAACTCTTCCAGATCATCAATATTCTGCCCGTCAATGCTATCTGCGGATGCGGGGAATGCCATCATGGAGAACAGGGACAGCATCAGCACCAGGGAAAGCGCCAGAGACATAATACGAAAACTCTTTTTCATGATCTAATCCCCCTTGTTAATTCGTTTTTGATTATAGCTTCGCCGGGAAATACAGCTACTCAAACCATCGGGATCCACTCCTTCCTAAATTATGCACCCAGCAGGCAGCTTCTACGAACCTCGCTGCATTGCTTGGTTTATTTCCTATTTCAGCCGAACCGGTCACTCATTATTCTTTGGATGCACCAGGCGCTGCTATAGTGGCAGGCGGTTAACCACACCACCCGAAAGGGGGTGAGGCAATGCCGATTACATTGACCTTTCACATCCTCCACTGGACTGTGACGATCAGAGTAAAAAGCAGAAACCGCCACTCGGCCAAGTGACG
>CAYMWT010000003.1:0-31684 GCA_964394055.1 uncultured Oscillospiraceae bacterium | reverse complement strand
AGCACGTTCTTTTGCAGCACCATGGACACCGCCTCCCGAAGGGCCTCAATGTCGTAGTCCCGGACATCCACGCCGCCAACCCGGACGGTACCGGCAGTGGCGTCATACAGTCTGGGGATCAGCTGCACCAGGGTGGATTTGCTGGAACCGGTGCCACCCAGGATGCCCACGGTCATGCCCGGATCAATGTGCAGGTTGATATCCTCCAGAGCGTTGCGGCTGGCCTTTTCAGAGTACCGGAAGGACACGTTTTCAAAGTCCACAGAGCCGTCCTTCACTTCCATCACCGGATTCTCCGGTTCGGCCAGGGCGGGCTGCTCCATGAGGATCTCCGCGGTACGGCGCAGGGGCGCCCGGCTCATGGTCAGCATGACGATGACCATGCTGAGCATCATCAGGCTGTTCAGAATCTGGCCGGTGTAGGTGAACATGGAGGTCAGCTGACCGGTGGTCAGGCCCCGGCTCATGTCGTTGCCGGACTGGATCACCATGGTAGCGCCCAGATAGGAAATGGTCAGGATACAGCTGTATACCGCCAGCTGCATCAGGGGGTTGTTGGCGGCCATGATCCGCTCCGCCTTGACGAAGTCCTTGTAGATGTCCCCGGATACGGAGGTGAATTTCTCCGTCTCCCGATCCTCCCGGACGAAGGACTTGACCACCCGGATGCCGTGGATGTTTTCCTGAACCACGTTGTTTAAGCGATCATAGGTCTTGAACACCCGGTCGAAAATGGGGAACACCAGCCGGATCAGCACAAACAGGCCCACGGCCAGCAGAGGCAGGGCGATGCAGTAGGTCAGGCACAGCTTCGGGCTGATGGAATAGGCATTGGTGGTGGCCAGAATCAGCATCATGGGACAGCGGATGGCCATACGAATCATCATCTGGAAGGCCATCTGGATATTGGCCACGTCAGAGGTCAGCCGGGTGACAATGCTGGCCGTGGAGAATTTATCGATGTTGCTGAAGTCATAGGTCTGCACCTGGTAGAACATATCGTGGCGCAGGTTTTTGGCGAAGCCTGTGGCGGCATAGGTACCGGCAAAGGCCGAGGCGATGCCAAAGCCCAGGGATACCATGGCATACAGCACCAGGATCAGGCCATATTTCACCACGGCCCCCATGTCTCCCGGGGTGACGCCCAGGTCTACGATCTTGGCCAGCACCAGGGGAATCTGTACCTCCATGTAGACCTCACCGGTCATGCACAGAGGGCTGAGTATGGCCGTCCACTTATACTCCCGGATGGACCGGGCAAGCTTTCGTATCATTTCGTATCTTCCTCCTTTTTCATTTCATTGGGGACGTCGCCGCCCAGGTTGCGGATGGCCCGGTCCAGAAGCTGGGTAAATGCTTCCCGCTCCTCCGGGGTAAAGTCCCGCACCAGGTTTTCTTCCGTTGCCCGGATCCCCGCATGGAGCCTTTCCATGCATTCCTTTCCCTTGGGCAGAGCCCGAATGCGTTTGCATCTGCGATCCTGTTCGTCAGGGATCAGCTCCAGAAAGCCCTTCTTTTCCAGCCGGGAAAGAAGCCCGGACACCGTGGGATGGCTGAGACCGAAAACCTCCTCCACATCCCGTGGACAGGGCATGGTCTTCTGATGCATAATGTAGCCGATCACATGGCCCTGGGAGCAGGTCAGCTCCATCTCTTCCAGAGAAGCGCTGATCTGCTGGTCGATCAGGGAAAACAGCACCCGAAGCTTGGGGCCATACAGCTTTTCCCGCATGGCGTCACCTTCCTTCAAAATAAATGTAGCAAGCTACGTATTATAGTAGCACAGCCACAGGAAAGATACAAGGGACTTCAAAAAAAGTTTACGAATTTTTCCAGGGATTCCCTTCCATGAAAGCAGGCATACTAAGCCCTGAGGTGAAAGACATGCAGGAAAAGGAAAATGAGCGGGAGCGCAAGCCCATCCCCTGGGAGGCTGCCGACCCCAAGCCCCCGGTGATCCAGTCCGGCCATCTGGAAAATCGGGTGCGGAACTGACTGAAAGAACGCCCTCTCAGGCTTGCTTTGCAAGCCAGCTCTCCCAGAGGGAGAGCCAAGCGGCTGGTTCGATGCCTTTTAACGCAAAAAGTGGCCGTCCGGAACCCGGACGGCCACTCAGCATGTAGAAAAAGGCCTCGCAGAGTTCGCCACCGCAGTGGCGAATAAAGTCAGAACATTTTCTGTCAGGGCGTGTACCTGACAGAAAATACATCTCAGGCTGCGTGTGTGCGAGTTGTGCGCCTTTCGGCGCACAAGGAGTGCGCTAAGCAGACTGCAACCCTTCCGTCGGAAAGCCCCAAAGGGGATTTTCGACGGCCTGAGTGGCCGTCCGGAACCCGGACGGCCACTGTGTTATTTGGTTATTCCCCTTCTTCCGCACTCCACTGATAGCAGAAGGTATGACTGCCAATGGTGCCCCATACATCCTTGTTCACCGGATAGGTGGCAAAATGGGTCACTTCCTTGGGCAGGATGTATGGCCCGTTCAGGGCACGATCCACTGCGTCATACTGGGTTTGATAGGGTTCCGCCTCGTCAATAAAGGCTGACCCGGCAAACTGATTTTCGGCGTAAAGGACGCCCTCCATGGTGTCCTGGAACTGGCCGGAGGCCAAACGGTTCAGGATCACTTCCGCAACCGCCTGCTGTCCGTCGTCCGGCTCTCCCCGGGCTTCCACCCAGACCAGCCGGGCCAGAAGCTCCAGATCCTTTTTGCTCAAATCCAGCTCCGAATAGCGGGGCTCCACATTTACCTCTTCCTTCACATAGATGAAGGGCTCCTCGGGCATTTCATCCACATCATAGATCCAGGCACCGCTGTAGCCTGTGGCGATCTGCTCGGAGGTAAAGCCGTTGGCAAAGCCATCCTTCAGGAGATAGTGGGAATAGTTCTTGCCGTTGGGGTCATAGATGACGATTCTGCCCTCCGATGTCACCCCCGCAGCCACCAGGAAATGCTGGGTATCCGCGAACAGGGATTTGCTGTTCATCAGAAGAATTGCAAGCTTTCCCTCCTTCAGCTCCGCCAGCGCCTGGTGCCAGTTGGATGCCTTGTGCCAGGGCAGATGCAGCTCATCGGAGGCGTTCAAAACCCGTTCCACATTGTTTCCGTTGTAGCCGCCGAAATACTCTGCCAGCTCGTCGGGATAGTAGGTATGGCCTGTCATGTAGGTGGCAACCATAGCCAGGGCCGTAATGCCGCAGCCGCTGGTGGCCACGGTGCCCTCTCCGTACATAGCGTTTGGATAGTCATGCTGGTTATACAGGGGCAGAACCCGGTCATAGGTTTCCGCTCCGGAATAGTATTCCGCCTCCGCTCCCTCCGCAGGATCAAAAATCCAGGCCTCTTCCCAGCCGGTGGAGATCCAGCCCTTGGGGAAGCCCCGGGCAAAGCCGTCGGAAAGCATGGACTTCTCCCGGTTGTCTCTGGACGGATCCATCACATAGATCCGACCCTCCGGGGTGATCTCGGTAAGGATAATGCTGTGGGTATCGGTGGTAAACACGGACTGGTCGTTCATGGTGCAGATGGCAATGCAGCCATCCTCCAGCGCCGTGATCACCTCCTGGAAATCCCTGGTCTTCCGGCCGCCCAGGCCCAGAAGCTCCCCAGCGGCGCCCATCCAGTCCGGATCCTCCATAGCGCCAAAGTAGCCCGCCAGCACCTCCGGCGTGTAGTAATAGCCGGTCAGGTAGGACGCGGCCATGGCCAGGGCCGTGACACCGCTGCCGCAGTCGGCAACCGTACCGCTGCCAAAGGGCACGTCCTCATAGTCCTCCTGGTCATAGGCATCCATGATAACCGTCGGGCCGTTTTCCGGTTCTTCCTCCGGTTCCGCCTCTGCCTCCGTGGGCTGGGTTTCCGGCTCCGGGTCAGCAGCAAGCGCTTCCGTCTCTTCGGATTCCTGCTCTATGTACTCTGTCTCCCCGGACTCCGTGGTGTTCGCCGCCGTTTCTCCGGTGGTGGTCTCCGGCTTTGTCTCTAGGGCAGAGACAGGCAGACAGGCGCTGCCCGCGGTCAGAACCAGGGCCAGTGTCAGAGCTATGATTTTTTCCGGCTTTTTCACGAGCAGCTCCCTCCTTTTCAGATTTTTGAAAAACTCTTGCGTTATTATATCACAGCTTCCCGGATTAATCAAGAAAAACCATGAAGCGGCAAAGCCTTATTTCCCAAGGAACTCCCGGGTAACCTTTACAATGTTCTCCGCGCACAGGCCGAAGGCATCCAGCACCTCTTTGGCCGGGCCGGAGAAGCCGAACTGGTCATTGACGCCGATCCGCTTTACCGGGGTGGGATAGGTCTCGCTGAGGAAGCTGCAAACCGCTTCCCCCAGGCCGCCGATGACGGAGTGCTCCTCGCAGGTGATGATCTTGCCGCACTCCTTGGCGGCCTTCAGCACCAATTCCTCGTCCAGGGGCTTGATGGTGGACATATTGATGATCCGGGCGTGGATGCCCATTTTCTCCAGGGTCTCCCCTGCCTGGATGGCCTCGTAGACCATCAGGCCGTTGGCGATGATGGCAATGTCATTGCCGTCCTTCATGACCTCGCCCTTGCCGATCTGGAAGGTGAAGCCCTCCTCATGGAACACAGGCACAGCCAGACGGCCCATCCGCAGATATACGGGGCCTTCGTGCTCATAAGCCGCCTTGGTGGCAGCCTCCGCCTCCACACCGTCGGCGGGGCAGATCACCACCATGCCGGGGATGGAGCGCATCAGGGCGAAATCCTCACAGCACTGATGGCTGGCGCCGTCCTCGCCTACGCTCAAGCCTCCGTGAGAGGCGCCGATCTTCACATTCAGGCTGGGATAGCCGATGGAGTTGCGGATCTGCTCATAGGCTCTGCCGGAGGCAAACATGGCAAAGGAGGAGGCAAAGGGCTTCAGACCGGAGGCTGCCAGACCTGCCGCCACGCACATCATATCCGCCTCCGCAATGCCGCAGTTAAAGTGCCGGTCAGGGAAAGCCTTGGCAAACATGCCGGTTTTGGTGGAGCCGGCCAGGTCGGCATCCAGCACCACCACGTCGGGATGCTCCTGTCCCAGGGCAACCAGGCCCTTGCCGTAACCCTCACGGGTGGCCATTTTCTTTACATCCGCCATGTTATCTGCCCTCCAATTCCGCAAGCGCCGCGTTCAGTTCTTCCATTGCCTGGGCGTACTGCTGGTCGTTGGGGGCCACCCCATGCCAGCCTGCCTGGTTCTCCATGAAGGAGACGCCCTTGCCCTTGACGCTCTTCATCACAATGGCCGTGGGCTTGCCCTTCACCGTTTTCGCGATGTCCATGGCCCGTTCAATCTGATCGAAGTCATGGGCATCGATGTTCTCCACATGGAAGCCAAAGGCCCGAAGCTTTTCGTCAATGGGATAGGGGCTCATGACCTTGGCAATGTCGCCGTCGATCTGAAGGCCGTTGTTGTCGATGATGATGCAGAGGTTATCCAGCTTATAGTGGGCCGCAAACATGCAGGCCTCCCAGACCTGGCCCTCCTCGATCTCGCCGTCCCCCAGCAGGGTATAGACCCGGTAGTCCTTCCCCTTGGTCTTGGCAGCCAGGGCCATGCCGCAGGCCACGGAAATGCCCTGTCCCAGAGAGCCGGTGGACATATCCACACCGGGAACGCTGTTCATATTGGGATGCCCCTGAAGATAGCTTCCCACCTTCCGCAGGGTTATTAAGTCCTCCACCGGGAAGAAGCCCCGATGGGCCAGGGCCGCGTACAGGCCCGGCGCGGTGTGGCCCTTGCTGAGCACAAACCGATCCCGATCCTCCCACTTGGGGTTCTTCGGATCCACATTCAGTTCCCGAAAGTACAGATAGGTAAACATGTCCGCCGCGGAGAGACTTCCGCCGGGATGGCCGCATTTGGCGGCATGGGTGCTTTCCACGATGCCCATACGAACCTTGCAGGCAGTGATCGCAAGCTGCTTCTTTTCCTGGGATGTCATAGGAGCCTCCTTAAATCAAAAATGTTCAGGCGTTTGATCCGCCATATTTTCCCTTTTACGGGCCTATTATACCCACAACCTTCGGCATTTGTCAATTGACGGCAGATACAAAGGTGATTCCATTTCTTTTGCTGTTTTGTTCATCTTACAGCATTCCCTATTTTTCTACCGAATTCCCTGCCATTGCCCGGATCCCCAGGCCCACAGCCGCCACGACGGCCAGGCACAGGCTCATAATGCTGTAGGAAAGCAGAGCCAGACTTCCGTGACGCTGGACGTAATATTCCATAAATCCCGCGCCGCCCAGGGCCGCGGCAATTACCAGCCACAGCAGTACATACCAGAACCGGAAGCCCTTATTCTTCACCAGCCGCCGGGAAAATACCACAATTCCCCCTACCAGGGCCAGGGCGCTGAGCACCTGCACCACGCTGACAAAGCCGTTGCTCCGGAAGAACAGGGAGTCATAGCGGATGGAGTCCAGCATGGCCTGGGAGGCACAGTAGCACATGAGGAAAATCAGGCACATATCTCCGTCCCGGATTCGATCCTTGTTTTTCTGATAGTAAGCGGTCATGCACACAAACAGCACCAGGGCAAAGATCCCCTGGAACATAAACACGGCAAACCGGTATTCCGTAGCCCCGGACACCGGGTTCACCACCGGATAGGAAAAGGGCAGGAAGTGGAGGCTCCCCATCACCTGTCCCCGATCCGAGGAATTGAACAGGGAGGCCAGCCGTCCCAGGGCAATGCCCGCGGCTCCCGCCATGCTCATGGCGTCCAGCATTTCCGGCAGGCTCCCGCTCAGGCGGATCAGCCGCACCAGTGCCGCTGCCAGGAAGCAACCCAGGAACACGCCCATCAGGGCATAGTCTCCCGGGGAAAAGGGCTTCATGGCAGAGAGGAAGCCCTCATAGCTGTCCGTCCGGCAGTACCAGTGGAAAAAACGGGCGAACACCAGGCTCAGCACCACCGCCAGGGGCAGCACGGCAAAGGCCGCCGCCGGATTCCCGGTTTTTCCCAGATAGAAGGACAGAAAGTAGCAGATGGCCGTGACCGCCGCCAGGGTCAATACGATATTCTGCCAGTACACGGCAGTGCCGTCTAAAAAAAACCCAATCTGTTCCATGGCTCAGCCTCCTTCCGGTACCGCTGTGGCGAAGTAGATGATGTCGCTGATCCGCCGCTGCTCCCCCTTGGCGGGACGGTTGATCAGCTGATCGTTCATAACGATGGTGGCCGTCTGGCCGCCGTCCAGGCAGTAGGCCATTTTACACCCGGTCTGGGCAACCACCTTCTGGAACCGGGCCACTGTGGGATCGTCGGGCTGGTTGCCCTCCCAGTTGGCAACGGCCACCAGGTAGTGGAGCTTATCCATCTGGCACAGAGCGGACCGGGCGTACTCCTCCCGGATTTCCCCTACGCCGTAGACGTTTGGCAGCTCCACCATTTCGTAGTTGTCCACCAGGATTGGGCCGAAGGCCAGACTGAAGTTGATGTGGTTTTCCTCCAGGAAGGCCTGGGCGTTCTGCTGATTTTGCAGCTGCTTCATATAGGAGAAGATCATGTCCCCGTTTTCGTCGATGTAGCAGGTCTCCGCATAGCCGTCGTCTACACCCCGGCGCACCTGGCCCTCATAGGCCACGATGCCAAATACCGTCCGGTTGGCATAGAAGTCACCGGAGGTGGCTACCACGGCGTTGACGGTTGCTGCCATTTCCGTGGGATAGTACAGCTTTCCGGAGCCGTAGGCCCCGTCGGACAGATGCCGCCGCAGCTGGGAGGGATGGCCGATCTTCACCTCGGAATAGGTGTAGACAGACTTGTCGTGGGCCTCCTTCCAGGTGACCGCGAAAATGCTCTCGTCCAGGTAGTAGCGGATGGTGCTGCCCTCGAACAGCTCTGTGTCCGTGGAGAAGTACATGGACTGGCCGTCCAGAATATAGGCCGCCCGCTCAAGAATCGGCTCCATATCCCTGGGGTCGCTGACCTCGCCGAACTTGCTCTGATCCGGTTCCGGGGCCACCTGCACATCCGCCTCCAGGCTGTAAACGGCCTCATAAGGCGGGATTGTGGCCTCCGTGGTCTCCGGGACGGTCTCCTCCGGCAGGGACTGGGTCAGCAGGGACTGCTTTGCCTGGTTCAGCTGGGGGGTCACATAGGCGTCAAACTGCTGGCAGATGGCCATGTCTCCCACAGGAGACGCCGCCACCGGGGCACTCTCGCCGCCGCTGAGCAGGAAGCTTCGCAGCAGCAGAAAGCACAGAGCCAGGGATATGGGCATCAGGATAATGCCAAAGACGATCAGGGCCGTGGGTACCCGGTTCCGTCTGGGCCTGGGATTTCCGGCCCCAACGGGCGTCTGAGATACCGGCTCCCGGGTCTGCCTTGGCGGATTATTTCCCTTTGAGGGCTTTTTCTGGGCGTATTTGGGCTGATATGCCATGAAATTCCCTCCTTACTTCCATCCGCCGGAAATGGCGGAAAGCACCGTTTTGTCCGGGATCACATACCAGTTTCCCCCGTCCTCTTTCAGTCCAATTCTTCCCTGAACGGTGACCTGATTTCCCCGGGAGAGGGCCGCTTCCACCGCCTCCAGCAGCAGGTCATCGGCATCCCGGGTCTCTTCCGTTCCGGCCTTTGCTATGGACTGGATATCCGTCAGCACCCCGGATACGTCCAAACAGGAGAGGGTCACGTCCCGATAAAGATCGGTTCCCTCCCAATGGTAGGCTCCCGCTTCGCAGGAAAGGCTGCTTTGGAAGCCCTCCCATACCCGGGCCGCTGCCCGGCTTTCAAAGGACGCCTCCGCTCCCAGCGCCGGCTGACCGTAGATCAGGCCGGAGGCTCTCTCCAGATCTCCCGCAGACAGGACTGCGACAAAGCTTTCCGCCGCCTCTTCCGCCTCCCGGGGCACACTGCGCCCCTTTGGCTCCGCGTTCCGAAACACAAGGCAGCCCACAATGGAGACGAAGAGCACCGCCGTTCCCAATATGAAAAACAGGGATGAAAACACCTTGGATGGCTTCATGATCGCACCTCTTTTTCTTCCTTCCCGGGATCCGTGCATCCCGGGATTTACAGTACCGATTCGTAAATCTGCTCGATGGCCTCGCCGAAGACCTCCTTGTCAAAGTGTCCGGCGATTTCCTCACTGCGCTGGGAGGCCGCTCTCCGCAGCTCGGGATTTTCCATCAGGGCGTCCACCGCGTCCAGGAATTCCTGGGCGCTGTTGTACTCATAGCCGTTTTCCCCTTCCTTCAGCACCTCCGCCAGGCAGTCGTCCTGACGGCATACCAGAGGCAGGCCGTTGGCCGCGGCCTCGATGTAGGTCAGGCCCTGGGTCTCGCTGGTGGAGGCGCTGGCAAACACGTCCGCCAGCTGGTAGTAGTTCTGCACCTGCCCCGGCTCCACCATGCCGGTGAAGATCACCTTGTCTGAAATCCCCAGCCGCGCCGCCTGGGCTTCCAATGCCTTTCTCGCCGGGCCGTCTCCCACAATGAGGAAGACCATGTTCCCGTTGTCCTTCAGGGCCTGGGCGAACAGCTCCATCAGCTCACCCAGATTCTTCTCCGTGCCGAGCCTGCCCAGATTCAGCAGCACCCGCTGGTCGTCCCGGATGCCCAGGGCCCGGCGGCGGCGCAGCCGCTCCTCTGCCGGCAGCCGCTTATGGTGCTGCTCCAGGCTGATGCCGCTGGGAACCACGCTGATGGGCTTTTCCACCCCGTAGCCATGGAGGGCGTTCTCCACCTTCACCGTAGGCGCCACCACCATTTTCACCTTTTTCAGCCTTTCCCGGGTGAGCACCCGGACCAGAGTCCTGCCCACCCGGCGGCTGGGCACCAGATAGGTGACATACTGCTCATACAGGGTGTGATAGGTATGTACAATGGGCGCGCCGGTGATCCGGGAAATCCGGGAGGCAAACTGGAAGCTGAAAAATTCACACTGGCTGTGGATCACGTCCGGCTTCCAGTCGATGATCTCCTGGATCAGCTTGTGCCGGAAGGACACCGGCATCCGCACATCCGGGTACACCGCTCCCATGGGCAGGGAGCGGATATAGTAGACGGCTCCTTCCTTATGGGAGTGATGGTCGGCGGAAATGGTCAGGATCCGCACGTCGTGGCCCTTTTCTGTCAATACGTCAAACAGGTTCTGCACCGAGGTGACCACGCCGTTGGTGTTGGTGGTATACAGATCCGTGGTGATGAGTATTTTCAGCTTCTTGCCCTGGGGTATCATAGATTTTCCTCCGCTTTTTTGTGTTTTGTCCCTCTATTATAGCAAAATATCCAGAAAATACTACTGGCAAAATATTTAAGATTCCTTAGGGTTTCTTTAAGTTTCTTTCTCTTCCTTGCATTTTCAAAAAAACAATGGTAAAATATCTGTCAGATCACGGTGGAGGTTGTGTATGACGAAACAAAAGCGGCTGATTTTCCCGATTTTCATATCCCTTCTGCTCATCGGGGCCGCCGCCTGGGGCGCCTGGATGTGGTACGACAGCAACGTTGACCGCAGCGGCTGGGTCACCAAAGAAAACCTTCGATTCTACCAGGACTTCCACGGGAACCCGGTGTCCGGCTGGCTGGACATTGGCGGAAATCGTTACTATTTTAATGAGGACGGCACCCCCAGAACCGGCTGGCAGGAGCTGGACAGGAACACCTATTTCTTCTCCGGAGAGGGCGTCATGCGCACCGGCTGGCAGACCATCAATGGGGTATCCTACTACTTTTCGCCGGAGGGCGCCATGCGCACCGGCTGGGTGGCCCTGGACGGGAGCGTCTACTATCTGCAAGAGGACGGGGCCATGGTCACCGGCTGGCTGACCTTGGAAGGAAATACATACTACTTTAACGGAAAGGGCGTACAGCTCTTCGGCTTTCAGGAGATTGACGGGAACGTCTATTATCTCAACGACGCCGGGATCCTGCTCACCGGTCAGCAGACCATCGACGAACAGATCTTCTTCTTTGGAGAGGACGGGGTCATGCGCACCGGCTGGGACGAAACTGAGGAGGGCCGCCGCTACTACTATGAGGACGGCCCCATGGCCCGGGGCTGGACCACCATTGACGAGAAGCTTTATTATTTTGAGGACGACGGTCTGCTCTATACCGGCTGGCTGACCCAGGGAGAATACCGCTACTACCTCTCCCCCGAGGACGGCAGCGCCGCCGTCGGCCCCAGAGACATTGACGGCCAGCGGTACTATTTCAGCCCCAAGGGTGTGGAAATCGTACTGGTCAACGCCCTGAACCCCGTTCCCGATTATTTTGAGCAGACCCTGGTAAATGTGGTGGACTACCACGACGTGGATCAGCGGTGCTATGACGCCCTGGTTCGGATGCTGGAGGACTGCACCGCCGCGGGCATTGAATATAACTTCAACTCTGCCTACCGCACCATTGAGGAGCAGACGGAAATCCTGGAGCTTCGCACGGCGGAGCACATGAAGGACTATGACCTGAGCTACGAGGAAGCCAGGGAAAAGGCTCTGGAAACCGTGGCCCTTCCGGGCACCAGCGAGCATCACCTGGGCCTTGCGGTGGATCTGCTGGGCAAGGAGGCCATCGCCTGGCTCCAGGAGCATTGCTGGGACTACGGCTTTATTCTCCGGTACACCGCGGAAAAATATCCCATCACCGGCATCATTGACGAGCCCTGGCACTTCCGGTATGTGGGCGTAGAGGTGGCCCAGGATATCAAGGCCTCCGGGCTGTGTCTGGAAGAATATCTGGGGGCGGAGCCGGTGAAGCCGGACGCCGTGGTGGAAACCCAAAGTGGGGACTAACAGAGGTAACGCCGGGATCCAACGGGATCCCGGCGCTTTGTTATCCAATTGCCTTGCTGTTGTTCAGCACCAATGTGGAATAGAGCATCAGCACGTCCTGATCCCGAATGTCCAGGAACTGCCCCAGCAGGTCGATGCGGATATACCGGACATCCACCAGGGTAATGGTTTTGTAGTCCTGCACCAGCAATGGCACCATACTGCTCCCGAAGGAATCCCGGAAGACGATCAGCTCCCGGTCACCCCTGGCATTGGGATTCTCAATGGTGAGAAGGCTCCTGGCTCCCGACAGGTACACATCGTAGGGATCCCGGGCCGTCTCTCCCTTTTGGAGATCGTAGATGCTGCCATATTCCCCGCTTTCGTAGTCGTAGACCCGGCAGGCATCCAGTTCCGGACTTTCCATGAGATACAGGGTCTCCGACGCCATGGGCAGAGCCGCCTGACCATAGTACACCCCATAGAAGGGACGCTCCAAGGGTGTCTGGGTATACGCCTCTGCCTTGGGCGGCGTGACCCCCAGGGCCTCCGCCAGCTTCCCGGCGGCGGGAAGAAGCCGCTCCTGACGCCAGTGGGTGTCCGTCCGGTAGTAGTCTTCATAGCTGAGACTGTCCGTCAGCTCCACATGGTCGGCCCAGGGCATTCCCTGGGCGATTTTTGTTTTCAGGGCGTCGTAGTTTAAGGATAGCTGGCCGCTGTCCTGGGCCAGGTAGTATCCCTTGTCCGGCACGATGGCCATGGTGACGCTGCATCCGGTGAGGTATTTTTCATACAGGGCGTTCATCCGATCCAGGAAGTGGTCAACGGAAGCCTCGTTCAACGGGTACTCCTGCTTTACCGCGTACCCCTTTGCCAGGTAGATGCCGTTGTTGTCCTTCTGGCCCAGGCCGTAATAGTGAAACAGGGCCTTCAATTGCCGGAAGTTCTCCCGGAAGGGGAACTGATCCAGGGTGTAGTCTTCAAAGTCCTCCATATACTTCCCGCTGACCAGAGCTTCCAGGCTGCATTCCGGCCTTTGGGCCAGGGGACGGCGCTCGCTCTGGGAAATGTCCTTGCCTGGCAGGAACCAGCTCAGCATTGCCAATGTGCCCCACAGGGTAAGCAAGATTATGGTGCAAATCTTTTTCATGGCACTCCCTCCTAGAACCGGAAATACAGGAACGGGCTGAAGGAACCGTCCACCAGATAGGCGGTGCAGACGAGAAGCAGCAACCCCATGAATACCAGGGAAGCCACTGTGCCAGCCTTCGTTTTTTCCAGCCGGCGTCCCAGATTCCGGAGAAGAGGCGTAGCCCCCAGAATGCCCAGCAGGAACAGAAGGGCATAGCTTCTCAGATAGTACCAGGTCACCCTGGTGGTCAGGGGCAAACCGGCTCTGCCAAATAATCCGGCAAAGTCCGCTACAGCGCCGCTCAGGCCGTCGGCGTTGAACAGCACAAAGCTCAAGGTCACCGCCAGCAGCACATAGACGTGGCGGAGAAAGCCGGGCAGCCTTTCCAGCGGCTTGATCCATTTTTCCGCCATAAGCAGCACCGCAAACAGGAGACCCCACAGGACGAAATTCCAGGCGGCGCCGTGCCAGGCTCCCGTGAGCATCCACACGGTGAGGATGTTGAAGATCCAGCGGCCCTTGCTCACCCGGTTGCCTCCCATGGGGATATACACATAGTCCCGGAACCACCGGCCCAGGCTCATATGCCACCGCCGCCAGAACTCCGTGACGCTTTTCGACAAATAGGGATAATCGAAGTTTTCCATAAAATGGAACCCGAAAATCCGTCCCAGGCCGATGGCCATGTCGGAGTAGCCGGAAAAGTCGAAATAGATATTCAGCAGAAAGGCCACCGCGTACACCCAGTAAAACAGTACGGATGGTTCTCCGCTCTCCCGGAACAGCCGGATCAGCAGGGCGAACTGGTCGGCCAGGATCACCTTTTTCCCCAGGCCCACCAGGAACCGGCGCAGACCGCAGAAGGTGTCCTCCCAGCTGCTTTCCCGGCTTTCCAGCTCCTTTGCCACATCCGCGTACCGGACGATAGGCCCGGCGATGAGCTGGGGGAACAGGGAGACGTAAGCCCCAAAGGCGACCAGGTTTTTCTGTGGGGGCACGGTGCCCCGGTAGACATCCACGGCATAGCTGATACACTGGAAGGTGTAAAAGCTGATGCCCACAGGCAGGGCCAGCTTCAGCAGGGGCAGACCCAATCCCGTAACGGAGTTGACGCTGCCGATGAAGAAGTCCGCATACTTAAAAACCCCTAGCAGCCCCAGGCCGATGACCAGAGAAACGATCAGCCACACTTTTTTATGCGCCCCTTCCCTGCCCATCATCCGTCCGCAGAGGTAAAAGGCCAGGATGGTGAAGACCATCAACCCAAGCAGCTTGGGTTCGCCCCAGCCGTAAAACACCAAGCTGAACAGCAGCAGAACAGAGTTTTTCCAGGTTTTCGGCACCAAAAAATACAGGAGCATCACCGCCGGGAGGAAGTAATACAGAAAGGGAATACTGGAAAAAATCATAAGATTTTCCTTTCCTTTTGGGTTTTTAAAAAGGCAGCGAGGTGTTCGCTGCCTTTTTACGTTAAATGATGGGTTCCTCTGCCAGCACCTGGCTCATGGGGTAGGCCTCTTCCAGGTGGGTTTTGAAGGTATCCATGATCTCCTCATGGCCGAAGGCCGCCACCAGGAAGCTGTCACCCACGCTCTCAATGAGCAGCTTGTCCGGGAAGCCGCACATCCACTGGTTGTTCTGGATGGCGTCCTTCATGGCCTCCCCAAAGCTTTCCCCGCTGACGCCTTCCGCCAGACGGTACGCGCCGCAGGTGAAGGTGTTACTGTTCATCATGTGCATGAGAGAGGCGGCTTCCTTTACGTTCCCCAGCTGATCCGCGGGAATCAGCAGGGCATAGGAATTGTCCTCGGTCAGCTGGGTGTAGGCCCCGGGGCCTTCGGTCAATGTCTCGCTGATCTCGCCGCCGGTGGAGGGGAACCGCTCCTCCTCGGTATACAGGCCCCAGACCGTTTCCAGGATCTCCAGGGGAGAGGCCGCCACTTCCGCAGGCGCGGTGGTGGGAACCGTGGTCTCCTGGGGCTTTTCACTGCCGCAGCCCGCCAGCATGGACAGGGCCATGGCAGCGGCCATCACAATCGCAAAAATCTTCTTCATAACAGTATCCTCCTAGGATCGTTTTCGTTTAAAATAGGTATATCCCAAATATACCAAAATCATACCCGTCAGCACCCCGGCGCAGTCGATGCCCACGTCCCGGATGCCCGGGCCTCGTTCCGGCACGAAAAGCTGAATGGTCTCGTCGATACAGGCGGCCCCGGCCCCCAGAGGGAAAGCCAGAATCTTCGGCTTTTCCAGCATTCCCAGCCGCCACAGCAGCAGCCCGCCCAGACAGGCAAACTCCGTAAAATGGGCCAGCTTCCGTATGACAAAGCCGCCTATAGAGCTTTCTCCCGTACTGTCAAACAGCCCGGAAAGCAGCGCCTTCACCCAGTCGCTGATGGCCCCGGAGATATTCCCGGGAAGCAGGGAGTTGCCCCAGATGAATGCCAGATTGCATAGAAGCAGCGCGGTACACAGCCGCAGACGCTTGTCCGTTCGAATCATCCCAGAATCCCCAAATGCTCCAGCAGAATTTTCACGCCCAGCAGAATCAGGATCAGGCCGCCCGCGATCTGGGCCTTCTTTTCAAACCGGCTGCCGAACACGTTTCCGATCTGGACGCCTGCCGCGGACATACCGAAGGTGAACACCCCGATCAGCGCCACAGCGGCCCAGATATTCACGCTGCCTGCCATGGCCAGAGAGATGCCCACCGCCAGAGCGTCAATGGAGGTGGCCACCGCCAGCACGAACATGGTTTTCACAGACAGATCCACCTGACCGTCTACGGGGCAGGACTTTCCCGTGTCCTCGGTCTCCAGGGCTTCCTTGAGCATATTGATGCCAATGATTGCCAGCAGGCCGAAGGCCACCCAGTGATCCACGGTCTCAATGGCCTCCGCGAAAAAGGAACCCAGCCAGTAGCCGATCAACGGCATCAGCGCCTGAAAGCCGCCGAACCAGATGCCGCAGGTCAGACTGGCCCCGGCGGTAGCCCTCTTCATGGAAAGCCCCTTGCAGATGGATACGGCAAAGGCGTCCATGCTCAGTCCCAAAGCCAGCAGCAGCAATTCTCCGATTCCCATAAAAAATTACCTCCGTGTTGATTCTCTGATAACCAGCACAGAAGCTTATGAAGAGACTGAGCCGGTCTGATAAGTCTCGTCATTTCAGATGGAACCGGGGTTTCCCCAGTATGTCGATTCCATCCCGCACAAGGAAACGTGCGCCGACTACTCCCTCTTCTCCTGGGATTATAACAAAACTGCTCCGGTTTGTCAACGCAAACCGGGGACAGGTCACAATATGTTTACACTTTTCGCCAAAAAAGTGTGAATTTCCGGGATTTTACCCGAGAAGCTTCAGCAGCTGCTCCACAACCAGCACCGCGGCGCTGCTGCTCAGGGCTACCACGATCAGGCTTTTTCCCCGATAAGCCAGCACCACGGCTATGATCAGCGCCGCTCCGCCGCTGACGGGGGACTGGGTGCTGCTCAAAATGGCGGGGAAAGTCATGGCCGCGAGACAGCAGTAGGGCACATAGTGGAGAAAGGATTTCAGGTAGCGGCTGCGGATGGGCCTGCGGAAAATGGTCAATGGCAGCACCCGGATCAGATAGGTGGTCAGAGCCATGACCAGAATGTACCAGTAAATGCTCATTTTTCCGCCTCCTCTTCCTCAATGGGGCAGCGCCAGGCCAGGATTCCCGCCGCCGCCACGGTGCACACCACAATGGAGATGCCCGGGGACACGGTTTTCAGCCCAGGCATCCAGGCAAACAGGCAGCTCAGGCCCAGCGCCAGCGCCACCGCTCCCAGGATCCGCCTGTCCTCTTTTGCGGGCGGCACCACAATGGCGATGAACATGCCGTACAGCATAACTCCCAGGGCTGCCCGGATGGCCTGGGGCAGAATGGAGCCTGCCAGAGCGCCGCAGAGAGTGCCCAGGCTCCACCCGATGATGGGCAGGGTTCCCAGACCCAGCAGGAAGGGCACCGTCAGCGGCTCCTTCCGGGCCATGGCCAGGGCAAAGATTTCATCCGTATTGAAAAAGGCGATAACCAGTCTGGGGAGCAGTCCGATTTTCTGCCCCATCCGCTGGCTGAGGGCCAGGCTCATCAGGGCATAGCGGCTGTTAATCACCAGCTGGGTCAGCACCATTTCCCACAGGGTGGCGGAGGCAACGATCAAAGTCAGTCCGGCGAACTGTCCCGCGCTGGTCAGATTGGTTACGGAGATCAGGGTAGCCTCCAGGGCCTTGACTCCCTGGGCCACGGCCATGGCCCCGAAGCCAAAGCTCACAGAGAAGTAGCCAACGCCCACCGGAAGTCCCCGGCTCACGCCCATGCGGTATTCCTTGAAGTTCATATTGTCACACAGCTATCTTTTTTTAATTCGAAACCGCACCCGGTTTCTTTTCGGGAAAGATTATAGCATCCCATTCCGGGAAAAGCAACCTTGGAAATCCGCAAGGGCCTCCGCCAGTTTTTCCGGCGCTTCCAGGTTCACCTCGTGTCCCGCGCCGGGGATCACCTGATACCTTGCGTTTTTCAGCTTCCCTGCCAGCTCCAAAGCCGCCTTTTGATTGGCGGGATCCTTTTCCCCGCAAATCAGAAGTACCGGACAGGCAATTTCTCCCAGAGAAGCGCTGAAGTCCAACGGCATCATGGTTCTGCACAGCTCCATGAATTCCCGCTTTCCAAAGCCCGTCTGCTGAAAGCCGGACTCCGGCAGAAACCGGAACAGGAAATTCTGAAGCTTCAGCAATGTTACGGGCATTTTATATTGGGGAGCAATGAGCACCAGGGAATTGACCTTCCCGGGATGCTCCATGGCGAATTGCAGGGCCAATACGCTTCCCAGGGACAGGCCGCACAGATCGATTTTTTCCTCTTGGGCCTCACAGATTTCCGAGAAGGCTTTATAGAGGTTTTCATAGGTGGCTTTCTTCCCCTGAAGCAGCTGGGCCAGGTTGGGGCACAGGCTTGGCTCAGTCTCCTTCAGGCATTCGATGGTTTTGTCCCAGCTGGCCAGTGTCTGTCCCAGGCCATGGAGATAGATTCTCAGCATAGGTTTCCTCCTCAATCCCGCCGGACGCCCTGATATTCCAGCATCTCTACCACCAGCTGCCCCCGCTCCGTCAGGGCCATGCTGCCCCGGATGGGATAGTCCCGGTAGGCGCTCATGTCGATCCCCTTCATGGGCTTGTCATAGTCCAGGGAGATCAGCCCCTTCTTTTCCAGGCATTGGAGAACCAGGCTCATCTCCTCCCTGTTCCCTTCCTCCAGGTAAACCGGCTTGTCCTCCCCTATTTTTCGGGCCACCGGCAGAAAGGGGATCTGAGCCAGGGTGTTTAAAAAGTCGATTTCCTTTTCCGTCAGCTCCAGCTCCCGGCCGCAGCCGGAACAGCTTTCGCAGCTTCCGCAGCAATTTCCCATAGAATGCCTCCTTGCGTTTTGTGCATCATAGCAGATGCGCGGTGAAATGTCAAATTGAGAAAGAAAGGTTTGCAGTCGTCCCTATTTTATGCTATATTAAAAGAAAACCATTGAAAGGAGAATGAATATGTCCGAAATCGTTGTGACAAAAGAGAATTTTGACAGCCTGAAAGCGCAGGGAGAGAAGAAGGTGCTGCTGGACTTCTGGGCGTCCTGGTGCGGCCCCTGCCGGATGCTGGCCCCCATTGTGGCGGAGATCGCCGAGACCCACCCGGAGATCATCGTAGGCAAGGTCAACGTGGACGAGGAAATGGAGCTTGCCATGGCCTATGGCATTGCCAGCATTCCCACCCTGATCGTACTCAAAAATGGCGAGGTGGCCGCCAAGGCCGTGGGCTACATGCCCAAAAAGGACATTGAAGCCCTGCTCAGCAAGTAACCCATCCTGCATAAAACGGCAAGCTTCCTGTGAAGGAGGCTTGCCGTTTTCTGTTGCCTCAGTCCTCTTCCAGCAGCAGGTCGATCCCCTGCTGAAGGGTGTCCTTTGTGAGCATGCCTTTGGCCTGGGTCACCAGATTTCCGCTTCCGTCAATGAAGTAGGTCACCGGCACCGCGTATACCCCATAGGCCATGGCCCCTGCCATATCCGAATCGTAGTACACCGGGAAGGTGTAGCCCATTTCCTCCACATAGCTGTGGGCCGTGTCCACAGTCTCCCGGCTGCCATCGGTGAGGTTCACCACCAGGAACTGGATTTGCTCCCCATAGGCTTCAAAGGCGGTCTGGAATTCCGGCATTTCCATTTTGCATGGCCCGCACCAGCTGGCCCAGAAGTTCAGGATCACAGGCTGTCCTTGGAACTCTCCCAGGCTGTGGCTGTTTCCTTCCAGGTCGTAGAAGGCGAAATCCGGGGCAGGGCTCAATTCCTGTTCCGTCTGGGCCGCCGTCGCCTCCGGAACCTGCACCTGCCGGGACAGGCGTCCATAGAACACATAGGCCCCCAGAATCAGCACCGCAATCAGCAGCACCAATATGAGAAGCTTTAAAATCTGATAGGTTTTTTCCATGGTATCCTCCTCAGCTCAGCCAGGACAGCAGTCTTCCCAGCAGCCCCGTTGCCATCAGGACGCCCACCGCCGTGAGCAGTCCGCCGCAGATTTTGTTCACCAGGTCATAGTGGCTTTTGATCCAGCCGAAGGCGGTTTTCAGCCTGTCAATGAGCACGGCGCTGAGCAGGAAGGGAATTCCCAGGCCCAGAGAGTAGCACAGGAGCATTCCCATTCCCTCCAGCACATGACCTCTCTGGGAGGCCAGCATCAGCGCCGACCCCAAAAACGCGCCTACGCAAGGCGTCCAGCCCAGGGAAAACACGATGCCAAAGAGGAAGGCGGAGAAAAAGCCCAGCTCTCCGGTTTTCACCGTACCCTTCATACCGTGGAACAGATTCAGCCGGAACAGTCCCATATAGCTCAGTCCGAACAGGATCACAATGCACCCGCCAATGAGATTGACCCAGAAGGTATATCGGGTGAGCAGCGCTCCCAGGCTTCCCGCCAGGGCCCCCATGGTCATGAACACCAGAGTAAATCCCAGCACAAAGCCGGACGCGCCGGTAAGGGTCTTTTTTATGGTTCGCGCTCCGCCCCCGCCAAAGTAGCTGATGTAAATGGGCAGCATGGGCAGAAGGCAGGGAGAAATGAAGGTGATGATACCCTCCAAAAAGGAAATCAGATATTGCATAGGCGTCTCCTTTGTGAATTTCCTTCCAGTATACAGGAATCAGGGGCGGAAAGCAAGCAAAAAAAGAGCCGCCTCATCGGCGGCCCTTTTGTATACCCTATTAGTTGGTGTAGTTATCGAAATAGCCCTGGATGTGGATGATGGGGGTGCCCTTGTCGCCGGAGCCGGAAGTCAGGTCGCACAGGGAGCCGATCAGATCCGTCAGCCGCCGGGGTGTGGTGCCCTGGGAGGCCATGGCGCCGGCCAGGTTTCCCTTGGCACGGATGGCGTTCTCAATGGCGTTCTTCAGCGCCTCACCGCTGAGGTCGGCATAGTCGTTGTCCGCCAGGTACTTGAGCTTCAACTCGTTGGGAGTGCCCTCCAGGCCGGGAGTGTGGGCCACGGAAACGCTGGGGTCAGCCAGCTCCCAGATCTTGCCAACGGGATCCTTGAAAGCGCCGTCGCCGTAGACCATGACCTCCACATGCTTGCCGGTCTTTTCCAGGAGGCTCTGCTGAATCTTCAGCACCAGGTCATTGCAGTCCCGGGGGAAGAGCTTGACCTTATCCTCGGTGGACTTGTTGGAGCCAAGCAGGCCGAACCGTTCATTGCAGCCGCTGCCGTTTACGGGAGCGTTGAGGATATCGTCCAGGCCCAGGATCTTCTCACCGCCGGCGTCCTTCAGCAGACGCTTGGTGCGCTCTCTGGTGTGGATGTCGCAGGTCAGCACGTCCTTGGTGTAGTTCAGGATCACCCGGGGATCGTTGGCGAAGACCACCTCCACCTCGGCGCCCTCTTCCCGGATCAGGCCGGAATAGTAGTCCACATAGTCAACCAAGGTGAAGGGATGCTTATTCTCGCCAAACAGCTCCCGGTACTTCTCCAGGGTCAGCACGTCGGAATAGGGATTGACATGAGCCTTGTCCAGCTTGTCCAGGGATACCAGCTCATTGCCCACCTCGTCGGAGGGATAGCTGAGCATCAGCACGATCTTCTTCGCACCCCGGGCAATGCCCCGCAGGCAGATGGCAAACCGGTTCCGGGACAGGATGGGGAAGATTACGCCGATGGTCTCGCCCCCCAGCTTTGCCCGGACATCCGCGGCAATGGCATCCACGGAGGCGTAATTGCCCTGAGAACGGGCCACCACAGACTCGGTCACAGCCACCACGTCCCGATCCCGCATGGCATAGCCTTCGCTTTCCGCGGCTTCCAGAACGCTGGTAACAACGATCTTTGCCAGATCGTCTCCCTCCCGAATGATGGGGCAGCGGATGCCTCTGGACACGGTGCCGACTTTTCTTTCCATAAAAGAACCTCGTTTCTCCGGCGGGCTTCCCCTGACCCGGTTATTGTAAAAATTAGCGTAACTATTATATAGTATCTCCCTTTGATTTTCAAGTTTATTTTTCCGTTTGGGGAAATTTCTGCACAATTTCCGGGGCTTTTCCTTTCTTTCTCCCCTTTCCCCCTTTTTCTGCGGAAAACCAGTTGCCTTTTCCTTTCCTTTTTGTTATATTAATAGGATAGCGCATATGATAATATTGGGTATTGACCCCAAATCATCAGGAGGTTCCTATGAATATCATCATCGCAGGCGACGGCAAGGTCGGTTCCATGCTGACCCGTCAGCTTTCTTCTGAGGGCTATGACATCACCGTTATCGACTCCAACTCCCAGGTGCTCCAGTCCAGCGTGGAGCGCTACGACGTCATCTCCGTCCATGGCAACTGTGCCTCTATGGATGTGCTGCTGCAAGCGGGCGTGAAGGACGCGAATCTGCTGATTGCCGCCACCAGCCAGGATGAAATTAATCTCTTGTGCTGCACCACTGCCCACTCCCTGAATCCGAAGCTGCATACCATTGCCCGGATCCGAAATCCCGAGTACACCGACCAGATCTACCGGATGCGGGATGTGTTCGGTCTGAACATGATCATCAACCCGGAGGATCAGGCGGCTTCGGAAATTGAGCGGCTGCTCAAATACCCGGGCTTCCTCCGCCGGGACACCTTCGCCAAGGGCCGGACGGAGATCGTGGAGCTGCGGGTAGACGCGGGCAGCAAGCTGTGTAACGTCCAGCTGATGGATCTGCGCAATATTGTCAAATGTCAGGTACTGGTCTGCGCCGTTATCCGGGGCGGCAGCACCGTGGCTCCCAAGGGCGATTTTACCCTGCGGGAGGGTGACCGGATCTTCGTCACCGCCCTGTCCCAGAACCTGACCACATTGCTGAAGAATCTGGGCATCATCACCCGCCGGGTTCACGGCGTCACCCTCTGCGGCGGCGGAAAGGTCAGCTATTACCTGGCGAAGCGGCTGCAGCGGGCCGGCATTGCCGTGCGGATCATGGAAAAGGATCCGCGCCACTGCCAGGAGCTGTGCGAGCTGCTGCCCGGAGTGGACGTCATCCGCGGAGATGTGAGCGACCAGGATATGCTCAGCAGTGAGGGCTTCCTCCGCACCGACGCCGTGGTGACGTTAACAGGCCTGGACGAGCTGAATATGATCGTCTCCCTGTATGCCGCCGCCCAGGGTGTGCCCCAGGTCATTACCAAGGTCAGCCATACCAGCAACCGCAGCGTTCTGGGCAGCCTGTCTCTGGGCAGCGTGGTCTGTCCCAGGGAGCTGGTGTGCAGCAACATTGTCCGATACGTCCGGGCCATGGAAAACCAGACCGGCGCCGCCGTTTCCGTCCATTCCATTGCCGACGGCCAGGCAGAGGCCATGGAATTTCTGGTGGAGGAGGACACCCGCTTCTGCGGCAAGCCCCTCAAGGAGATCCGCCTCAAGCCCAATGTGCTGCTGGTCAGCATTTCCCACGGCCCGGTCACGGAGATTGCCAACGGTGATTCCACCTTCAATCTGGGAGACACTGTCATCATCGTCACCAACGGCCGGCAGGTCATCCGGCAGTTTGGGGATATCTTCGCATAAGCAGAGGGACAACATGAACTACAAAATGATGGGGTGTTTTCTCGCCCAGATTCTGTCCATTGAGGGCATTTTTATGATTCCCGCCCTGCTGATCAGCCTGATCTGCGGAGACCCTCTGGCGGTCAAGGGCTTTCTGATCACCATGGCCGTCATTCTATGCCTGGCTCTGGCCCTGTTCCTGCTGTGCCGCGGCGCACCCAGCGTCTTCACCGCCAAGGCGGGTCTGGTGTGCGTGGGCATCTGCTGGGTGGTGCTCAGTCTGCTTGGCGCTCTGCCCTTCTACATTTCCCAGGAGATTCCGGCGTATATCGACTGCTTCTTTGAAACCGTGTCCGGCTTCACCACCACCGGCGCTTCCATCGTACCTGCGGTGGAGGACTTGAGCAAGGGCATTCTCTATTGGCGCAGCTTCAGCCACTGGCTGGGCGGCATGGGTGTGCTGGTATTCCTGCTGGCCTTCACCGGCGGCAAGGGCCAGGGCTTCACCATGCATCTGCTGCGGGCGGAAAGTCCCGGCCCCAACGTGGGCAAGCTGGTTCCCAAAATGCGCAAAACCGCCGGGATCCTGTATCTCATCTACATCGGCCTCACCGTATTGAACGTGATTTTCCTGGCAGCGGGAGGCATGTCCCTGTTTGAGGCGGTCTGCACCGCCTTCGGCACCGCCGGCACCGGCGGCTTCGGCGTGAAGAACGACTCCCTCGCCGGCTACAGCCCCTATCTGCAAAACGTCACCACCGTATTTATGGCCCTGTTCGGCGTCAACTTCAGCTGCTACTACCTGCTGCTGATCCGGCAGTGGAAGAGCGTCGCCCTGGACGAGGAGCTGCGGGCCTATATTGGCATCATCCTTGCCAGTATCGCCCTGATTGCCTGGAACATCCGGGATTTGTACGGCTCCCTGGGAGAAACCCTCCGTCACGCCGCCTTTCAGGTCAGCAGCATCATCACCACCACAGGCTTTGCCACCACAGACTTTGACCTGTGGCCCGCCTTCTCGAAAACCATTCTGCTGGGGCTGATGATCGTGGGCGCCTGCGCCGGCTCCACCGGCGGCGGCTTGAAGGTTGCCCGGGTGCTGCTGCTGTTAAAGGGGCTGCGGCGAAACATCCGGCAGATGCTTCAGCCCCGGAAGGTGGAGCTGATCCGCAACAACGGCGTTACCGTAGACGAAAAGGTTCTGGGAAATACCAACGCCTATCTCGCCGCCTATGTGGTGATTGTGGTTTTGGTGTTCACCCTGCTGTCCCTGGACGGCTTTTCCGTGGAAACCAACCTGTCCGCCACCCTCGCCACCTTCAATAACATCGGCCCCGGCCTGGACGCCGTGGGCCCCACCTGCAACTTTGCCGCCTACAGCAATTTCAGTAAGCTCCTGCTGTCCTTCAGCATGCTGGCCGGCCGATTGGAGATCTTCCCCATTCTGGTGCTGTTCTCCAAGAGCACCTGGACCCAGCGCTGAGCTTTCAAAAACTTACCCGGTATCGGAAAACTTCCGATACCGGGTGTTTTTTGCTATGGGGCCATATTTTCCTTCAAAACGGATTGCCCTGGGTAGAAGCTCCAGTTTTCGGAAGCCCACAGGTCGTCCTTTACGCTGGCCCAGGCTGAGGGCAGGAAGGTATTTCCATGGTTTGTCATGGTGTCCCAGTCCGAGGACAGGATCACATACTGGGGATGGGCGGTTTTTTCATCGTCGGTCAGCTGCTTTCCCGTGTAGGGATTGACGGGATTTTCAATCAGCGCCCCCGTTGCCAGTACCGGAACGTCAGCGGTTGTCATAAATTCATGGGAAACCGTAAACGACTGGCTGTCAAAATCCTTTACCATAAGCAGCGGGCAGTATCGTCCCAGATCCACCGGATCTCCGTCGTTTTCCCGGAACAGCTCCTCCATCTGCCACACATCCCTTCCGTGGTCGGAAACCAGGATGATCCGGGTATTGTCGTACACACCCTGCTCCCGGAGGGAATCCAGCCACTCTCCCAGCCCCAGGAACATGGCCATATTCACATGGTAGTGGGCCATCTGGTCCGCGTCCTCCACCACCAGTCTTCGACCGTCCAGAAGGAACCGATCGGCGTGGGCCTCGTCATAGGCGGTATTGTCCACCCATTCCGTGACCGAATAGTCCGGCTCCTGAAGCAGCACCGGCTCGTGGGTCATGTTGTTGCACAGGAACAGGAAGGTATTTTCCCCATCCTCCGTCACTCGGGTGATCTCCGGAAGGTGGCGCAGCACATTGTAGCTGTCCAGAAAAACGGAGGTGGTTCCCTCCGCCCGGGAGGCGCTCTCCCAAAGCTGCTCCGTAGAGCCGGCCTGCTTTCCCAGATTGTGATAGCTTCCCCGGTCATACAGGGTGGGCTGGGCGATCACAGGCAAACATTTCATCAGGCTGAAGCAGAAGAAATTCCGGTTGTTGTTTTCTATCTCGATCTGGCTGTTGTCCACGTCGTTGAATTTCCCCTCCGTCAGCCAGGTCTGAATTCCGGGGATATCCGCATAAATGGACAGATCCGGAATCCAGTCATAGTTCGCGTAGGGCGCGTCGCATACCGTTACATGGTAGCCGTTGTCCCGGAAGAGTCGGGGCATGACCTTCAGGGCTTCATTGTGCTTGTCCACCAGAGGCTCTGAATCCCGCCTGTTCATTTCCACCGGGGTATATTCGTATCCACCCATCATGGACGGCACGCCGAAGTTGGTGGAGCCACCGTGGGAAATGGTGTTATCGTAATAGGTAAACCCGGCAAACTGCTCCTTCAGCTCCGGTTTTTCCTGGAAGATGTAGGGAACGTCAATGCCCAAGGCCCGGTCAAACATGAGAACCACCACATTTTTCCCGTTTTTGCTCAGCTGGAACCAGGGCTTCTCCTCGTTCACGGTCTGGATCGTCTGTTTCACACCGGCCACGGATTTCTCGATTCCCGCAACATTCATTGCCGACATTCCCACCATGGCCACAGATGCCGTCAGCAGGACAAAGCCAACCATCCGCTTCCATTTCCCGGCCATCCAATACAGGGCGGCAAATCCCACTGCCATCACCAGCAGGTTCACCAGCTGCTCCCGGCCGCTGAAGCCGTCGTAAGTCTCATATTTGAGGGACGCGGAAATGACCCCCAGCTCTCTTCCGAAGAACATATAGTTCACCAGAGCCAAAGCGCAGGCGCACCAGATCAGCTTATCAAACACAGCCTTCCCCTTTTCCCCTGCCAACCAGTAAAATACCGGCATCCAGACAAGGAAGGTACCCGCCCCAAGAAGCAAAGCGTTCACAACATAGAGGGCCGGATTATAGAAGCTGCTTCTGTCCACAAATTCCTGAGGAGAAGACGCAATATAGGTGGAAGGGACCAGCGCTCCCATGAGAAGCGCCAGAAAAAGACAGCCCAGGAGGAAAACCTTCCGGTCAGGCTTTGTTTCCTGCTCTTTCCTGGGGAAACGCTTCCGGAGAACAGGCTGAAGCAGAGGCAGCCAGAGGAGCATTCCCACCAGCATCAGGAAGATCCTTCGCTTCATGGAGTCCGTCTGATAAGCCGTCACAGCAAATACCAGCAGCCCCAGCCCCAGAGCGGCGCACAAAACGCTCAGCACCTTTCTGGGATTTTTCAGCTTATAGAAGATGTTCTTCACCAGGGAGAATACATTGTTCAGCGTCCAGTATACCAGCAGTCCGGAGGGAGAACCGTACAAAAACACCAGGAAGAAGGCCGCCATTGCGTACAGCTGTACCTTTGTCTTTGTGGGGAAGCCCTTCAGATAGATCGCGCTGGAAACCACATTGACAGCCGTCATCAAAATGGGCAGGAAATTCACCCGCAAACTCCCAATGGCAATCAGCCCATCGGGCTGGCTCAGATCCCCAATGGGGCCGAAGGACACCCCTTCCAGCAGGGCCAGATGGGACAAAAACTGATAGGCCGCGATAAAGAAGGGGATCTCCAGCAGCAGAGAGACGCTGCCATTCAACGCGGACAGGGGGGAATAGTGATTCTGCCGGTAGTAGGTCTGCAAAATCATCATCCGCTCGTCCCCGGAGAAGGTTTTCTTAATGTGGGCCACGCCACCCTGGAGCCTTTCCTCCACCCGTCTGGCCTTTTCCTGCATGGCGTCCGCCTGCCGGTATAGTGGCAGCACCAGAATGTTCATAGCCAGGCTCAGCACCACAATGGCCAAGCCCGGATGGCCCGCCCCGTCGTTGGCGATGCTGAAAATCACCTCAAACACCAGCTTTAGCGGGCCGATGAACAGGGTATCCAAAATATGGGGAATCGACATATCACTTGCCCTCTTTGTTTTTCAGTTCCGCGTATTTGTCCAGCAGGTATTCCGCCGTCCGTGCCGCGCCTTCTCCAGGATGGGCCCAGGTTTCGGCCTTTACCTCCTGCCGTCCCTGGGCATACCGGGGATCGGTCAGGCAGGTGTCCAGAAGCTCACCCAGGTTCTCCATATTCTCCCGGGTCAGCTGGCTGCCGATCCTGGGCAGGGCGGACACCGTCCACAGAGGCTCCTTCAGCCACCAGGCGTCATAGAGGCTGGTGTCAAAATGGGGATCCGTATAGATCACCGGCTTGTCGTAGATCAAAGAGAACTCGAAGATCACACCGGAGAAGTCGGAAATCAGAATGTCCGACCGGCGCAGAACCTCAAAGTTGTCGCTGTCCCGGTTCCATTCCAGCTTTTCAGAGTCCGGATACCGCTCCATCAGCCCCTCCAGCATTTCCTTCTCCGAGGTGAAGGACTGGGGATGGGGCCGGACAATGATGTGGTAGTCGGTTTTCAGCAGCACATCCAGGATCTCCCCGCCGTACACTCCAAAGATGGCGCTGCTGCCCCAGGAGGGCGCCAGCAGCACGGTCTTTTCATGGGGCGGCAAGGCCGGAGTGTTTTGAAGCCGCCTTGCCATTTCGTCCATATAGGGAATGCCCACAATGGAAATTTCCTTTTCCGGCAAACCCCGGAGGGCTTCCAGAGCCCGGATCTCCGACCCCTGGTATTCCCCGGAGAGGAGGATGGCATCATAATAGTCCAGGCCGAACATCCGGTACAGGGTGATGTCATTGGCGGCATGGGGGATATGGACATAGAAGGATACATCTCTGGCCCGCTTCCACTGATACACGTCCAGTCCGGGCGTGGTGGAGAGGACAATGGAGGCGTTGAGGAAATTCAGCCTGGCAAAGGCCTTGTTCCCGTCCCCGATGAATTCCCCATGGATATGGGGATAGGGGTTTTGGAGAACAGGATCATCCGCCGAAGCGGTCATATATACCACGTCCTGGCCCCGCTTGTCCAGCTCCCGACAGATGGGCTCAAAGTTCACCCAGTAGCGTTTGTTGTCGGAAAAGATCACAAAGGGAATTTTGTCCGCGTTTTCCTTTGTCTTTCCTCCGGTGATCCGGAAGCGGAGCTTAATCACGATCATCCGCAGGGAGTAAACCGCCGCGCCGATCAGACCGATCAATATGGTAAACAGCATGCTTCCCGTGCCGGGATCAATATATAATCGCATGACTTTCATTCCTTTTATATTCAGCTTTTTTCCTCCCTATCATACCAAATAATATGGGAAAAGCAAGCTTTTTTCAGGATAGTCGGTTCCTCCCGGTTTCTTCGGGGATTTCCCTGAAAACCCGGGTAAAAAATACCCGGTTATGCCTCCTTTCTTTTGTGCCATATGTCCCATTGACAACCTTTCGCTCCCATGGTATAATCTCCCCAATAAAGATAAGCGGCTTGCCGCGTGGGTCTTGCCGCTTTGGCAGGACATTTTTTTAGGGCTGAAAGGAGATTTCTATGACACAGCGTATGAAAGCACAGGTCATTTTCCCCTCTGCTGTTTCCGCTGAGGGTGTTTGTGCTTCCCTTTCCTCTTTTCCCTTCCTCAATTTCCCCCGATATGCAGTTTTCCCCGGCTTTTGTGATGTGCATGTGCATTTCAGAGAGCCGGGTTTTTCTTATAAGGAGACCATTGCCTCCGGCTCCCGGGCCTCCGCCCGGGGCGGCTACACGGCGGTAGCCACCATGCCCAACCTGAACCCGGTTCCGGACAGCGCCGAACACCTCCAGGAGCAGCTCCGATTGATTCAGGACACCGCCTGCATCCATGTCTATCCCTACGGCGCCATCACCGTAGGTGAAAAGGGCGAAGCCCTGGCTGACCTTTCTGCCATGGCAAAGGATGTGCTGGGCTTCTCCGACGACGGCCGGGGCGTCCAGAATGACGACATGATGCGCCTGGCCATGGAAACGGCCAAGGCTCTGCATAAGCCCATCGTGGCCCACTGCGAGGACAATTCCCTTCTCCGGGGCGGCTGCATCCACGACGGCGACTACGCCAAGGCCCACGGCCATCGGGGCATCTGCTCGGAAAGCGAATGGGGCCAGATTGCCCGGGATCTGGAATTGGTTCGGGAAACCGGCGTAAAATACCATGTGTGCCACATTTCCACCAAGGAAAGTGTGGAGATCATCCGCAAGGCCAAGGCGGAGGGTCTGGACGTAAGCTGTGAGACCGGCCCCCATTATCTTGTAATGGACGACTCCATGCTGCAGGAGGATGGCCGGTTCAAGATGAACCCGCCCATCCGAAGCAGGGAAGACCGGGAGGCCCTGATCGCTGGCATCCTGGACGGCACCATCGACATGATCGCCACCGACCATGCCCCGCACAGCGCCGAGGAAAAATCCCGGGGCTTAGAGAAAAGCGCCTTCGGCGTGGTTGGCATCGAGACCGCCTTCCCCATTCTCTACACCTATCTGGTAAAGCCCGGCATCCTGACCCTGGACAAGCTCCTGGAGCTGCTGGTGGTGAACCCCAGGAAGCGCTTTGACCTACCACTGGGCATTGACTATACCGTCTGGGACTTAAACGCCCAATATACCATTGACCCCAGGGACTTCCTCTCTCAGGGCCGCGCCACGCCCTTTGAAGGGTGGCCCGTCTTCGGCAAATGTGTCGCAACGATTTGCGATGGAAAACTTGTTTATCAGGCTTAAGCCTTACACTATTTAGGAGGATATTCGTTTATGGCAAAGAGAACAGACATCAAGAAAATTCTGATCATCGGCTCCGGCCCCATCGTCATTGGGCAGGCGGCAGAGTTTGACTACGCCGGTACCCAGGCCTGCCTGGCTCTGAAGGAAGAGGGCTACGAGGTGGTGCTGTGCAACTCGAACCCCGCCACCATCATGACCGATACCATGATCGCCGACAAGGTGTACATGGAGCCTCTGACCCTGGAATATGTGGCAAAGATCATCCGCTATGAGCGGCCCGACGCCATCATCCCCGGCATCGGCGGCCAGACCGGCCTGAATCTCGCCATGCAGCTGGAAAAGAAGGGCATTCTCAAGGAGTGCCGGGTAAAGCTGCTGGGCACCTCCAGCAAGTCCATCGAGCAGGCCGAGGATCGGGAGCTGTTCAAGGAGCTGTGCATGTCCATCGGTGAGCCGGTGATTCCCTCCGAGATCACCTACTCCATTGAGGAAGCCAAGGCCGCTGCCCAGCGCATTGGCTACCCCGTTGTCCTCCGTCCCGCCTTCACCCTGGGCGGCACCGGCGGCGGCTTCGCCTACAGCGAGGAGGAGCTGGTGGAGGTGGGTCTGAACGCCTTCGCCCTGTCCCCTGTCCACCAGGTACTGATTGAGAAGTCCGTCAAGGGCTATAAGGAAATCGAGTTCGAGGTCATGCGGGATACCAATGACCACGCCATCACCATCTGCGGCATGGAGAACATCGACCCCGTTGGCGTCTACACCGGCGACTCCCTGGTGGTGGCTCCTATTATGAGCCTGAGCAAGGAAGACGAGAAAATGCTCAACGACTCCGCCATCAAGCTCATCCGGGAGCTGAAAATTGAGGGCGGCTGCAACGTCCAGTTTGCCCTGAATCCCAACTCCTCCGAATACTACCTCATCGAGGTCAACCCCCGGGTTTCCCGTTCCTCCGCCCTGGCCTCCAAGGCCTCCGGCTATCCCATTGCCCGGGTCACTGCCAAGATTGCCGTGGGCATGGCTCTGGAGGACATCAAAATTGCCAACACCAACGCCGCCTTTGAGCCCAGTCTGGACTATGTGATTGCGAAGCTTCCCCGCTTCCCCTTCGACAAATTCGCCTCCGCTACCAACCAGCTGGGCACCCAGATGAAGGCCACCGGCGAGGTCATGGGCATCGGCTCCAACCTGGAAGAGGCTCTGTTAAAGGGCATCCGCTCTCTGGAAATCGGCGCCCATCATCTGTATCTGAATAAGTTTGACCCCATGACCACCGAGGAGCTGCTGGAATACATCAAAGAGTTCCGCTCCGACAACATTTTCGCCATTGCGGAACTTACCCGCCGGGGTATCTCCACCGAAAAGCTCTATGAGATCACCGAGATCGCACCTTACTTCCTGGAGGCCATCCGCCGGATCACCGATATGGAGAAGCAGCTGAAGGAGAATGCAGGCGATCTGGCGCTGCTGCAGCAGGCCAAGGAAATGGGCTTCGGCGATAAGATCATCGGCAAGCTCTGGAACCGCAGTGAGCTGGACATCTACAATCTTCGGAAGGAAAAGGCTCTGTGCCCCGCCTTCCGGATGGTGGACACCTGCCACACAAACGCCTATATTCCCTACTTCTATTCCTCCTATCAGGGAGAAAACCAGTCCCGTCTGACGGACCGGAAGAAGATCGTGGTGCTGGGCGCCGGCCCCATCCGCATCGGTCAGGGCGTGGAGTTCG
>CAYMWT010000002.1:0-32079 GCA_964394055.1 uncultured Oscillospiraceae bacterium | reverse complement strand
CGAATTTCCGGTTGTCCCGGACTGCCCGCAGGGCGGCCTCGTTGACGATGTTGGCTAGCTCCGCGCCGGAAGCGCCGGAGGCCATCCGGGCGATCTGCTTAAAGTCCACATCCTCGGCAACCTTGATCTTTTTGGCGTGAACCTTCAGGATTTCCTCTCTTCCCTTCAGGTCGGGCAGCTCCACCGGCACCCGGCGGTCAAACCGGCCGGGACGGGTCAGAGCGGGATCCAGGGATTCGGGACGGTTGGTAGCCGCCAGAATGATGACGCCGGTGTTTCCTTCAAAGCCGTCCATCTCCGTGAGCAGCTGGTTCAGGGTCTGCTCCCGTTCGTCGTTGCCGCCCATGTTGCCGGAGCTGCGCTTCTGGCCGATGGCGTCGATTTCATCGATGAAGACGATACAGGGTGCCTTTTCCTTGGCCTGCTTGAACAGATCCCGCACCTTGGACGCGCCCATACCCACGAACATCTCCACGAATTCCGAGCCGGACATGGAAAAGAAGGGCACATTGGCCTCGCCGGCTACCGCCTTGGCCAGCATGGTTTTACCGGTGCCCGGAGGGCCTACCAGCAGAATGCCCTTGGGCATGGAGGCGCCGATTTCTCTGTACTTCTCCGGGTTGTGGAGATAGTCCACGATCTCCGTCAGGTTTTCCTTGGCCTCGTCCTCACCGGCCACATCCGAAAATTTGATGCCCTCGGAGGACTTTACATAGACCTTGGCATTAGACTTGCCCATGCCGAAGGACATGGCGTTGGGGCCGCCCATTTTCTGGGTCAGCCGCCTGGTCATCAGCTGTCCCAGGCCGATAAAGATCACAATGGGCAGTACCCAGCTCAGCAGGAAGCTGAGGAAGGGGGACATCTGCTCGATGATCTCGCTGGAGAAGACAGCGCCGGAATCCTTCAGCCGGTAGATAAGATCCGGGTCGTTCATCGGGCCGGTTTTGTAAATCTGCTTTTCTTCCTTGTCGGTAAACAGGATCTGGTTTTCCTGCACCTCCACCCGACCGATTTCCTGACTTTCGGTCATGGTCATAAAGGTACCGTAGTCCACCTCCAGAACCCGCCGCTGGGCCAGCCAGGGCATGGCCAGGAAGTTGAACAGCATCAGCACCAGCATCACAATGCTGTAGTAATAGATGAGTGGTTTTTTCGGGGGCTTTACTTCATTCACTGTGTCTCCTCCTTGAGATTTCTCCGGGCATCCTTGGCCCGGACGGCAAAACGGGTGGCTTCTTCTGGTATTTTTTACCTGTGCTTAGTGTACCACAGGTTTTACCGGTTGTCCAGCATTTACATGGGAGCCTGCTGCCCCGGCTTTTTCCGCATATTTCAGAAAGAAAGGAAGAGCCTAAGAAAATCTTAAACCCTCCCGTGTTTACATTCTTGTACTTCCATGGTAAAATAGGGAAAACATCAACAATTCAGGAGAGAAATACACATGCCAGGAAAATTTGAAGCTCCCAGAAACAGCCGCAGACCCGTCAGACGCAGGAGGCGCAGGAGGCGCTTTCCCCTTTTTGTGATCCCGGTGCTGCTGATCCTCGTCCTGACGATCACGCTGCTGCTGACCCGGTGCGGCAAGGAAGAAGACGTCAGCCACCCTCAGCCCTCCCCGACCACGGAAAGCACCGATGCCCCATCCCAGCCGGAGGTGGTGGCCAGGGCCACGGTTGCCTCCCAGGGGGATGTACTGATGCACATATATCTGTTTACAGGCAATCCCAAATTTCCGTCAGCCAACAATCTGGGGGATGGGAAATACAATTTTGATTCCATTTTTCAATATGTCCGTCCCTATATCTCTCAAACCGATCTGTCTGTGATCAATCTGGAAACCACCCTGGGTGGTGATAACTACCCTTACTCCGGAAATCCCCTCTTCAACTGCCCGGATCCCCTGGCGGACGCCCTGGCGGGAACCGGCTATGACGTGGTTCTCACAGCCAACAACCACTGTGCCGACACCACTGTGGCCGGTCTGAAGCGGACGCTGGAGCAGGTTCGAAGCCGGGATCTGACTACCCTTGGCACCCAGCTGAACGATCAGGAAAAGAAATATACGGTAGTCGATGTAAACGGCATCAAGATCGGCATGTTCTGCTATACCTATGCCAGCGGTCTGGAGGGAGACGGAAGCCCCAATCTGAATTTCCAGGATGCCACCATTGTCCGGGAACCGGGGGTTGTCAACTACTTTACCACGGACAATCTGGATAAGCTGTACCGGGAAACCCAGGAAATTATAGACGCTATGAAGGCCGAAGGCGCGGAAGCCACCATGCTCTTCATCCACTGGGGTACGGAATACACCCTTCACAATGGCGAATATACCCTCACCCAGGATGCCACCCAAAGCGTCATTGCCCAGAAGATGTGCGACCTTGGCATCGATGTCATTGTGGGCGGCCATCCCCATGTGGTGGAGCCAATGGATCTGCTCACCAGCACCGCTGACCCGGCCCATAAAACCGTGTGCATCTACTCCCTGGGCAACGCGGTGTCCAACCAGCGCCGGGAGGAAATGAAAATGAAATCCGGCCACACCGAGGACGGCGTGATGCTCTCCGTCACCTTCGAAAAGGATAGCCAGGACACCGTTCAGGTTTCCGCCGTGGAGGCCCTTCCCACCTGGGTGAACAAATTCACCAACGGGGACGGAAAGGTGGAATACAACATTCTCCCCCTGGACGAGAGCAAACGCGGTCAATGGCAGTCCCTGTACGGCCTCACCGACACGGTAACCGCTGAGCTTGGGGCCTCCTATGAGCGAACCATGGCCATTGTGGGGCCGGGGCTAAGTAAATGTCAGGATTATCTCAGCGCCAAAACGGACACTGCAAAGTAAAAAGGGATCGTTGAGGCGTCTGCCGGGTTGGCAGACGCCTCCTTTTTTGGAAAGCAGTCACGAAAGCGCTTTCCTATATTTTCGTTGACCGTTTTTTGTGATGTATCTATAATAGGAGGCACAAAGGGAGCGATCCATTTGTAAGAAAATTATAAAAGGAGCGGAAAACCATGAAAAAGTTCATTTCCCTGCTGATGGCAGTATGTATGACCGTCACCCTGCTGGCCGCCTGTGGAAGCACCTCCAAGGAGCCCGCCGCCACCCCTGCCCCGTCGGAGAATCCGGCCCCGGCGGAAACCGCCGCTGCTGCTCCCGCTGAGAAGGAAAAGATCACCTTGAAGGTCTGGGCCGATCAGGGCGAGCTGGCCCTGATTGAAAAGCAGTGCGGCGAATTTGCCGCCGAACATCCCGAGAAGGAATATACCTTTGACTTTGGCGCTGTGGGCGCGGTTGACGGAAAGACCCGTTACCTGGAGGATCCCGCTGCCGCCGCTGACGTGTTCCTGTTCGCCGACGATCAGCTTGTGGATCTGGTAAAGGCCGACGCCCTGTATGAGGTCACCCGGAATACCGATGCGATCATTGCCGCCAATACCCCCGGCTCCATCAACGCCGCCTCCTATGAGGGCACCCTGTACGGCTACCCCATGACCTCCGACAACGGCTATTTCCTGTACTACGACAAGTCCGTCCTTGCCGAAGAAGACCTGGCTACCCTGGACGGCATTCTGGCCAAGGCCAACGCCGCCGGGAAAAAGGTACATATGGATGTCTCCAACGGCTGGTATCTGGCGTCCTTCTTCATCGGCAACGGCTGTCAGCTGACCATTGAAGACGGGAAGCAGGTCATCGACTTCAATAACGAGAACGGCCTGGCCGCCGCGGAAGCCATCCGCAATTTCTGCAACGATCCCGCCTTTGTCACCGGAGATGACTCCGTTCTGGCCGGCGGCATCGGGGATGCCATTGCCTGCGGCGTTTCCGGCACCTGGATGGCCTCCGCGATCCAGGAAAAGCTGGGTGACAACTACGGCTGCTGCAAGTTGCCTACCTTCACCTGTGGCGGCAAGCAGGTACAGATGGGCTCCTTCCTGGGCTGCAAAATCTACGGTGTCAACTCCCAGACCGCTTATCCTGTGGATGCCATGGAGCTTGCGGAGTACCTGACCAATGAAAAGGCCCAGATCCAGCGCTATCAGGAGCTGAACTACGGCCCCTCCAACGTAAACGCTCTGGCCGATGAAACCATCGCTTCCAACCTGGCCCTTCAGGCTCTGAACGCGCAGAGTGAGTTTGCCATCTCTCAGATGGTTCTGGGCGGCTTCTGGACTCCTGCCGAGGCCTTTGGCGCGGAGCTGGAAGCCCATTCCACCGCAGATCTCCAAGCCATGCTTGACCAGCTTGTGGAGCAGGCACTGGCTGGTTGATCATCTTCATTTCGGGAAAGGGGCTGAAACCAGCCCCTTTTCTCCCTACCTTAACGGAGGTGTCTCATGGGTAGAAATTCAAAGCCAAATGTCCTGCTTAACGCTGCTGCCAATGGCAGCCTCTGGACCCGGTTGTCCTTTCTTGTCATGGGCGCCGGCTGTATCCGCTGCAAGCAGTACGCCCGCGGCCTGATTTATCTTTTTACCCAGATTGGGTTTTTCTTCTTTTTCAAAAACTTTGCCCTGCAATATTTAAGCAAATTCAACACCCTGGGCACATCCACCCAGGTCAAGGTCTGGAATGAGGCGCTGCAAATCTATCAGCGGTTCCCCGGAGATAACTCCATGCTGATCCTTCTGTACAGCGTATTGTCTCTGGCCGCCACGGTGGTGTTTCTCTTTATCTGGTATGCCAATGTGCGGGACGCCTGGTACGCCCAGGAAAGCCTGGGCCAGGGAAGGAAGATTCCCGGCTTCCGGGAGGATCTGCGGAGCCTGAAGCATGAGCGGTTCCATATCACCCTGCTGAGTATGCCCATGGTGACCCTGGTGCTGTTTACTCTGCTTCCCATTCTTTTCATGATCCTGATTGCCTTTACCAATTTCGACGCGGATCACCAGCCCCCAGGGAACCTGTTTACCTGGGTGGGCATGACCAATGTCACGGATATCTTCCTTGGGAATGCCATCAAGACCCGCACCTTCTTTGGTCTGCTGGGCTGGACAATTGTCTGGGCCATTCTCGCCACCTTCACCAACTACATTCTGGGGATGCTGCTGGCCGTGGCCATCAACAGCAAAATGGTGAAGCTCAAGCAGCTCTGTCGCACCTGCTTCATCATTGCCATCGCCATTCCTCAGTTTGTCAGCCTGCTGCTGATCTCCCGGGCTTTGGAGCCTGCGGGGGCCATCAATGTTCTGCTTCAGGAGCTGGGGCTTATCGACGCGCCACTGCCCTTCCTCTTGGATCCGACCCTGGCCCGGATCGTGGTGGTTGTGGTAAATATGTGGATCGGCATTCCCTACACCATGATGACCTTCTCCGGGGTGCTCATGAACATTCCCGGGGAGCTGTACGAAAGCGCGGAAATGGATGGGGCAGGCCCGCTTCGCCGCTTTACCTCCATCACTCTGCCCTATATGATTTTCGTCACGGCCCCTGCCACCATCACCACCTTTGTGACCAATTTCAATAACTTCAATGTGATCTACCTGCTCACCGGCGGCGGCCCCTTCTCTCTGGACTATTACCAGGCAGGAAAGACCGACCTGCTGGTCACCTGGCTGTATAAGCTGACGGTGAACCGGAATGACTATTCCCTGGCATCCACCATTGGTATTTTCATCTTTATTCTGGTGAGCACCTGCTCATTGCTCGTCTATAACCGCACCGGCGCTGTGAGAAAGGAGGATCAGTTTCAATGAACCACAATCGACTCAAAAAGCGCTGCTCCGCTGTGGCGCTGAATGTTCTCATTGCTGTCCTGGCCGTCCTCTGGCTGGTACCCGTGTTCTGGCTGGTGATCTCCTCCTTCCGGGCAGAGCAGGGAGCCTATACCTCCTACCTGTGGCCAAAGGGCTTCACCCTGAACAACTATGTCCGGCTGTTTACGGATCGGCGGCTGTTTGATTTCCCCAGGTGGTTTGGAAATACCATGCTGGTTGCGGGATGCAGCTGCATCATTACCACCATTCTGACGCTGATGGTGGCCTATGTCTATTCCCGGCTCCGGTTCCCAAGACGGAAATTTCTGATGAACGCCTCCCTGGTTCTGGGCATGTTCCCCGGCTTTATGAGCATGATCGCCATTTACCACTTCATGAAGGCGGTAAACCTGGATCAGACCCTTCTGGCCCTGATTCTGGTGTATTCCGGCGGCGCGGCCCTGAACTATTACATCGCCAAGGGCTATTTTGACACCATTCCCAAGTCCCTGGACGAGGCCGCCATTCTGGACGGGGCAACCAACAGCACCATCTTCTGGAAAATCATCCTGCCCAACTCCAAGCCGGTGATCGCCACCACGGCGATCAACGCCTTCATCAACCCCATTGTGGACTACATATTTGTATCCGTGATCATGAAGGACAACTACAATAACTTCACCGTGGCCAAGGGGCTGTACACCATGGTGGACAAAACCAACATCTACGAATACTACACCGTGTTCTGCGCCGGGGCTGTGATCGTGGCCATTCCGGTGGTGCTGCTCTTTATCCGGATGCAGAAATACTATGTTGCCGGTGTGGTCGGCGGCTCCGTGAAAGGATGACCTATGAACCCTTCCACAATCTTTCATCGACCCCTGAGTGAGTACGCCTTCGCTCTCGACGATACCCACTATGTGTTTCGTCTGCGGACAGGTAAGGGCGAGGTTCGGGAGTGCAGCTTCTGCTATGCCGACCGGGCAGCCATGACCCCGGGCCTGGAATTTTCCCGGATGCCCATGGTCAGATTCCGGGAGGACAGATACTTTGACTGGTATGAGGTTCGGCTGGAAACCACCCTGGAACGGATCGCCTATTATTTTCAGCTGTCTGACGGAAGGGAGACCCTCTGCTATTTCGGCGACTGCTACGAGATGGTGGGGACGCCTGACCGGGCAGACTACTTCCAGTTTCCCTTCAACCACCGGGCTGACCGTCTTACCATCCCGGAATGGGCAAAGGATGCCATCGTCTACAACATCTTCCCGGACAGCTTTGCCAGCGGAAAGGGAACGCTCTCCCATCATGCCGGAAACGGCTTAGGCGGCACGCTGAGAGGAATTTCGGAAAACCTCGACTACATTGCCTCCCTGGGCTTTAACTGCGTTTATCTCAACCCCATTTTTGCCGCCGAATCCTATCACCGATACGATACCCTGGATTATTACGAAGTCGATCCTCACCTTGGTACCAAGGCGGATTTGCGCTGTCTGGTGGAAAAGGCCCATTCTCTTGGCATTCGTGTCCTTTTGGACGGGGTATTCAACCATGTCAGCAGCAGTCACCCCTTCTTTCAGGACGTTCTCAAAAACGGGCGCGCATCCGAATATGATTCCTGCTTCTATTCCCTCCCGGAGCATCCCCGGATCCCCGCCCCTGGGGAAGCGCCCGGCTACACCTGCTTTTCCTATGTTCCCAGCATGCCGAAAACCAATACCGCTGACCCCTTTCTGCGGCAGTATTTCTGCGAGGTAGGCGCCTACTGGCTTCGGGAATTTCACATTGACGGCTGGCGGCTGGATGTGGCCAACGAGCTGGACGACGGCTTTCTCCGGGCCTTCCGCGCCACGGTAAAGGCCGTAAATCCCGATGCCCTGATCGTAGGCGAGGTCTGGGAAAACGCCGGCCATTACTTAAACGGCGATATGCTGGACTCTGCCATGAATTACGATTTCCGCCGGTACTGCCGCCGGTTTTTTGCCCAGCAAACCGTGGACGCTGAAATTTTTGACGCCAATGTTTCCACCCTGCTGCTGCGCTATCGGGAAAACGCCCTGTTTGCCCAGCTGAATCTCCTGGACAGCCACGACGTCAGCCGGTATCTGACCTTGTGCGGCGGAAATGTGGATCAAATGGAGCTTTCCATTCTGCTGCAAATGACCTTTCCCGGGATGCCCTGTGTCTTTTACGGCGATGAAAAGGGGATTGAAGGCGCTCAGGAACCGGAATACCGCCAGGCCATGGCCTGGAATCGTACCCATCCTTTGGAACAGGTATATCGAAAGCTCATCGCCCTTCGAAAAAAGAATCCGGCCCTCCGGTATGGCAGCTTCCAGACGGTTTGCGCCGCCGGGCATGTATACAGCTATCGCAGAGTGTGGCAGGAAAAGGCCATCACCGTGATCATGAATCTGGGCAACACGCCCGTTTCCCCGCCGAAATCCGGAAAAATTCTCTTGAAAAAGGGAGAAAACCGTGACATAATCGGTGCATGGGAATATGAGGTACGGGAGGAGCAAAGAGATGGCGGTGACGATTTATGACGTAGCCAGGGAGGCCGGGGTTTCTATTGCCACGGTTTCCAAGGCTCTCAACGACAGCTATACCATTCCGGATACCACCAAGGCCGCCATCCGGGAAACGGCGGATCGTCTGGGCTACCGTCCCAATGCCAGGGCGAAAAACTTTGCCCGTCAGGCCAGCGGCACCGTTCTGTTCCTCGCGGATCTGTACCAAAACATTGCCTTTGAAAATCCCCACATGTTCGAGATCATTTCCGGCATCACCACCTATCTCGACCGAAAGGACTATGCCCTGACCCTGAAGCCCCTGAGCAGGCAGGAAGCGCCTCTCTATATCCGGGACATTATCCAGCAGCGTCAGGCGGATGCCCTGATCCTCCATGCCTCCATCCTGAGCACAGAGCTGGCAGCGATTCTCTCCCGAACGGATTATCCATACCTGGTGATCGGCAAGCCCTCCTTCCGATGCAGCGTCTGCTGGATCGACGTCAACCACGAGCAGGCCGGGCAGCTGGCCGCCAACTATCTGCTGGACAAAGGCTACCGCCGCATGGCCTTTGTCACAGGTGGTGAAGAGGACGCTCTGTCCCAAAGCAGGCTCGCAGGCATCAACCAGATCATGGCCGAGGAGGAGCTGACTGTGGAGGTGGTTCGAAATCAGTCGGTATATTCCCTGGACGATCGGATTCTGGATCGCCTGTTGACCCATCCGCCCCGTCCTGAGGTACTGCTATGCAGCAACAACCATCTGGCCCTCCATTGCTTACAGCAGATTCGTCGCCTGGGGTTGAAAATCCCGGAGGACATTGGTCTTCTCACCTTTGACAACTACCCCTTTTCCATGCTCACCGACCCGGCCATTACCGCCGTGGAGGTGGATATGCACGAAATGGGGATCAACGCCGCCCGGTTCGTCCTCCAAAAAATCCGCAAGCCAAACCTGCAAACCCAGTCCTACTGTACCTCCCCCTCCATTCTGGAACGGGCATCCACATAGGGGAATTCCCCCGCCTGGGCGGTTTTTGCTTTCCGGCACCAGAAAATCCAGGAGAACTCTGACTTATCCGATCATCCTTTTTCTATAACAGAAGCGGTTAAAAGGAACCAAAGAAATACGGCACGCCTGCCAAAACGGAAGCAGGTGTGCCGTATTTTATTTTGCCGATTTTACGGAAAAAGCTACCGGCCATAGCATTTTTTAATATCCACTCATATTTGCTCCGCATAAATGATTTGATTTTACAGGGATCCCGGTTTTCATAAGGGGCGAAGCATTCACACCGCTTTTTATTAAACGAAATCCCTCTATAATAATACATATTGAAAATTAGGAGGGTATAATATGACAGACAGAATCATCACTCCGGATCAGATTGAGGCCTTTGGCAAGCATCTTCAACGTGAGGAGAAAAGTGACGCTACCCAGGAAAAATACCTCCGGGATGTACGCGCGTTCTCTCTCTTCACAGGAAAGGAACAGATAACGAAGGAATTGGTTATGGCCTATAAGAAAAGCTGCCTGGAACGGGGCTACGCGGTTCGCTCCATCAACTCCATGCTGGCCTCCATCAACAGCTTTCTGGAATTCCAGGGCTGGTCAGATTCCAAGGTCAAAAGCATCCGCCTCCAGCGTCAGATCTTCTGCACGGAGGAAAAAGAGCTGACCAAGGCGGAATATCTGCGATTGCTGAATGCCTCCAGGGGAGATCCCCAGCTGAACCTGGTTTTGCAGACGATTTGCGCAACCGGTATCCGGGTTTCAGAACTGCGGTATTTTACAGTGGAAGCGGTGCGTCGCGGCGAGGTCACGGTAAACTGCAAAAATAAAACCCGGACCATTCTGGTTCCGGGTAAACTAAGAAAGCTGCTTCAGGATTTTGCCAGACGCCAGAATATCAAAACTGGATTGATCTTTTTGGGAGGAAACGGGAAGCCCCTGGATCGCAGCCGCATTTGGCGAAGGATGAAGCAGCTGTGTCAAGCGGCCGGAGTGGCCGCCTCAAAGGTATTTCCCCACAATCTTCGCAAGCTCTTTGCCAGGACGTTCTATGCGGTTGAGAAGGATATTGCCAAACTGGCAGACCTTCTGGGCCACAGCAGTATCAATACCACCCGTATCTACATCATGACCACCGGCGTTGAACACCGGAAAAAGCTTGAGCGTCTGGGGCTGGTAATCTAGTCACATAATCCGCATTATGTTTGTTCGCATATCACTATGATAAGCTTATTTTCAGATATTATATATCATTGTATTGTTCAAGTCAATATGTGAAAAAAATGAAATGGGAATTCCCGGATTTTAGCATGGTAATTTCCACTTTTCCCCACTCCCAAACAAATTACGGCAGCAAAAGTACGCCCTTATCCTTCGCTTTTTAAAGCAAAATAAGGGCGATATTTCTATGTGTAAAATTGTCATTTTTTCAAATTAAGTCCACAAATATGTTTCAGGAACACATAATGCGGATTATGTGCTCTTGCCCGCTTGGATCTGCTGTTTGCGGTTTCAGAAGCGGGATTTTTTGTTGGGGGTGGAACCATATGGCGGTGCAGCTGTTCGAGCACAATCAAAGGGCCTATGCGGCAGTGGAAGCCATGCTGGCATCTTCCGGCAAAGCAGCGGTGATCCATCCCACCGGAACCGGAAAGAGCTATATTGCGTTCCGGCTGATCGAGGCGCACCCGGAACGCAAATTTCTATGGCTGTCCCCCAGCGACTATATTTTCAAAACCCAGGTGGAATCCCTGTATCATTGCGACCCGGAAATAACACTGGAAAATGTGCGGTTTTTTACCTATGCCAAGCTGATGCTCCTCTCTCCGGCCCAAATCGGCGCATTGGAAGCGGACTACATTATCCTGGATGAATTTCACCGCTGCGGCGCGGAACGCTGGGGAGAGGGTGTCCGGGGGCTGATCCATGCCCACCCCGGCGCTTATCTTCTGGGGCTGTCCGCAACCAATATCCGGTATCTGGACAATCAGCGGGACATTGCCCAGGAGCTGTTCGACGGCAATGTTGCCAGCGAAATGACACTGGGAGAGTGCATTGTCCGGGGTATATTGCCGAAGCCCAAGTATGTGACTACGGCGTTTCGTTATCAGCAGGAGCTGGACAAGCTCCAGGGCCGTATTGCGGCCCTCAAAACCCCTGCCTTGCGAGACGCGAATCAGATCTACTACGATGCCCTGCGGCGGTCTCTGGAACAGGCCGACGGCCTGGATGTGATCCTAAAGAAGCACATCGGGAACCGCCACGGGAAGTATCTGATTTTCTGCTCTAGCTTTGACCATTTGCAGGAAATGCGGGACATGACGGCCCCCTGGTTCCGGGATATCAATTCGGAGGTGCATACCTACGTCGCCTATTCCAGTGATCCGGCGGCCAGCACCGCGTTCCACAGCTTTAAGGCCGACCATTCTCAGGCGCTAAAGCTGCTATACTGCATTGACATGCTTAACGAAGGGGTTCATGTCAAAGACATCTCCGGCGTGATCTTGTTCCGTCCCACCCTGTCGCCCATTGTATACAAGCAGCAGATTGGCCGGGCCTTAACCTCCGGAGGCAGTTCCACACCTTTGATTTTGGATGTAGTAAACAATTTTGAGGGACTTTGCAGCATCTCGGCCATTCAGAAGGAAATGGATATTGCCGTCCAGATCCTGCGGGAACAGGGAGAAGCGGATCGCATCCAGGTAGAACGGTTTACTGTGGAGGAACAGGTTCGTGACTGCGCTGAGCTGTTTGAAAAGCTCCAGGAAAGCCTGTCTGTGCCATGGAATCACTACTATGACGCGGCGAAAAAATATTATCACACCTACGGAAATCTGAACATTCCCAAAACCTACGATACACCGGAAGGCCTTCATTTGGGTCAGTGGCTGTGTACCCAGCGAACGCTGTACCGCAATTCCCGCTACCGCCTGACAGAGGAGCAGATCGCGCAATTGGAAAGCATTGGAATGCAGTGGCAGCGGTATGAGGATCAGCGCTGGGAGCAGAATTACGGGGCAGCTTTGAAATTCTATGAAGCCCATGGACATCTTCGGGTAAACGCCAGATACGTTACCCCGAGCGGCCTTCATCTGGGCCGATGGATTACCAATACCCGCCAGAGATACCGGATGCCGGAGGCCTCCGGCGGCCTGACCCGGGAACAGGTTCAGCAGCTATCCCAAATCGGAATGATTTGGGACAGCGCTCAGGCCCAGTGGGAGCACCACTTTGGCTGTGCGGCCGTATATTACGACGAACACGGCAATCTGGATGTCCCGATTTCCTATATCACAGAGGACGGCTTTCCCCTGGGTCGGTGGCTTTCCCAGCTTCGCACAGCAAAACGGGGAAAAGCACAGTGCAGGCTTACAGACGAGCAAATTCGCCAATTGGATCACATTGGTATGCAATGGGAGAAGCGGGGAGACATGGCCTGGCAGGAGGGCTATCAACAGGCAAAAGCCTATTATGAACAGCACGGGAACCTGAATGTTGGCAGCGCTTATGTGACCCCGGAAGGCTTTGCCCTGGGAAAATGGCTGAGCAGACAACGCTCTGCCTTCGGAGATCCCGGAAAGGGCGGCACTGCCTTGACGGAAGAACGGGCCGCTATGCTCCGGGAAATCGGATTGTCCCTGGGAAAGACAGATTCCTGGGACTACCGTTACAGTCTGGCGCAGAAGTACGCCGACTGTCATGGAGATTTGCGCATCCCTGCGGATTACAGGACGCCGGAGGGTATTTGGTTGGGCAAGTGGCTGTACCTTCAGCGACGGGAGCTGGCGTTCTCTCCGTCGGAATCCAAACTGACGCCCGACCAGCGCCGCAAGCTGCGGGAGCTGGGCGTTGCTTAACAGGAAGTACAGGAATAAAAATCCTTGTGAACCAGAGAATGTTAGAAATCGATTGGGAGGAAAGAAAATGCGTGTTTATGAAAAGCTGCTGAAGGGTGAAGCGAATCTCGCGCTTGTTGGTTTGGGCTATGTAGGAATGCCGATTGCAGTGGCCTTTGCGAAAAAAGGGCTCAATGTGATTGGCTTCGATTTAAATAAAGAAAAGATTGCCCTATATCAGTCCGGCATCGACCCCACACTGGAAGTGGGCAATGACGTGATCAAGACGACTACGGTTCAATTTACTTCCAATGAGGAGGAGCTGCGTCGGGCAAAGTTTATCATTGTGGCAGTTCCGACTCCGGTGAATACTGACCACACCCCTGACCTGACACCGGTCATTGGCGCATCCAGAATCGTTGGCCGGAATCTGACAAAGGGAACGATTGTGGTATATGAATCTACGGTATACCCCGGCTGTACAGAGCATGTATGCATTCCCATTCTTGAAAAAGAATCCGGGCTGAAGTGCGGTGTGGACTTTAAAATCGGATACTCCCCGGAACGGATCAATCCCGGTGATAAGGTTCACCGCCTGGAAAATATCCACAAGATCGTTTCCGGCTGTGACGCGGAATCCCTGGCGGAAATCAAGAACGTCTACGATATCGTGATCGAAGTGGGTGCCCACCCTGTGTCCAACATGAGAACCGCCGAGGCCGTAAAAGTGGTCGAAAACAGTCAGCGGGATATTAACATTGCTTTCATGAATGAACTGGCAATGGTCTTTGACCGCATGGACATTGATACAAACGAAGTTGTGGACGGCATGAATACGAAGTGGAATGCCCTGGGCTTCCGTCCTGGCTTAGTAGGCGGGCACTGCATTGGTGTGGATCCCTATTACTTTACATATGAGGCGGAAAAGCTTGGATATCACAGCCAGATCATTTTGAATGGCAGGATCGTAAACGACAGCATGGGCGCTTATATAGCAGATGCAGCCATTCGTCAGATGATCGCGGCCGGACAGGCGCCCAAGAAGTCCAGAGTTGTGATTCTTGGGTTGACATTTAAGGAAAACTGCCCAGATACCCGCAACAGCAAGGTAAACGATGTTATCAAGCAGTTGAATACCTACGGGATCGTGCCTACAGTGGTGGATCCCTGGGCAAGCGAGCGGGACGCCATGCACGAGTACGGTGTCTCCCTGACGAAACTGGAAGATGTGAAGGACGCGGACTGTGTGATTGTTGCCGTTGCCCATAAGGAATTTAAGGCGCTCAGCCTGAATGACCTGAGAGCTATGTTCAAAGACGGCAATGACAGTGAAAAGGTTCTGATCGACGTAAAGGGACTGTATCCGATTGGGGATCTGAAGCGGTCCGGAATGCGTTTCTGGAGGCTGTGATCCGGTGAAAGGGAAGAAAACAAAAATCTGTCTGGCGTCCTCCTCCGGAGGACACTTTGAGCAGCTAATGATGTTAAAGCCTCTGCTTGAGAAATATGACGGATACATCGTCACGGAGAAAATCGGATATGATGTCAAGGCCGGAGAAATACCGGTAAAATATGTTCTGCCCATTAACCGGACAGATAAGGCATTCATTTTCAAATTTCTCGCAAATATTTTAAAGTCGTTATGTATTGTCATCGCAAACAGGCCGGATTATGTCATCTCCACCGGTGCATTGGCAGCGGTGCCGGTTATGGTCTGGGCAAAGCTCTTCGGTGGAAAAGTGATCTATATTGAGTCCTTCGCCAAAATCAATTCCCCCAATCTGTCCGGGAAAATTGCGTATCAATTTGCGGATCAATTCTATGTGCAGTGGGAGAGCATGAAGCAGTTTTACCCGAATGCCATCTACAAGGGGGGTATTTACTGATGATTTTTATTACAACAGGCTCCCGAAGCTTTCAATTTGATCGACTGCTGAAGGCGGTGGATCGTGCGGTGGAAAGCGGTGAGATTCAGGATGAAATTTTTGCGCAGGTTGGGGCAAGCACATATGAAGCAAAGCATTTTCAGTCGGCAGCCTTTCTGAACCATGAGGAATTCAACCGGAAGATGCAAAACTGTGACATTGTTCTCACCCATGGCGGAACCGGTGTTATTGTCAATGCGGTGAAGATGGGGAAGCGGGTAGTCGCGGTTCCCCGTCTGGCGCAATATCACGAGGTAGTCGATGACCACCAAATCCAGCTGGTGGAAGCATTTGAAAAGCTGGGTATGGTTACGGGCTGCTATGACTGCGATAAAATCGGAGATGCGATTGCGCGGGCACGGACAAAAGAAGTGGCGCCGTATGTGTCGAATACACAGGCTATTCTGGAGTCCATCCAAGATTTTATATCTGAAAAAAGCGAAACGGATGGGAAGATCCGGGTATTAATGTGCGGTTCTGACCGGAAAGAAAAGGGCGGAATGAACAGTGTGATCGATCAGCTGATGGATCATGATTGGGGAGAAGACTACCATTTTTCTTATCTTGCGACCCATATTACAGGAAATCCCATAAGAAAGGCGCTGTTCTTTGTAAAAGCATACGGGAAGCTCAAAAAGCTGATTAAAAAAGATACATTTGACATTATCCATATTCATATGTCATACAAGGGGAGCTTTTATCGGAAATATTATGTTACGAAGCTTTGTAAAAAACACGGTAAGAAGGTAATCATCCACCTTCATGGTTCTGAATTCAAGGACTTCTATAACAGGGGAAATGAAAAAAGGAAAGATAAAATCCGGGAGCTGTTTACAATTGCAGACTGCACCATTGTTTTGGGCACGGACTGGCAAGCATTTCTCAATAGCATTGCCCCCGAAGCCAATATTGCTGTCATTAACAATGCGGTTCCCATCCCGGATGTTCCAGACAAAACATTGAGGGGAGAGCGGATTTTCCTTTTCCTGGGAGCGCTCATTAAGCGAAAAGGTGTCATGGATTTGCTTAACGCGCTGAAAAAAGTAAAGGAACAGCAAATCTCCGGATGGCATGTTCTGATTGCCGGCTCAGGGGAAGAAGAAGCCACACTGAAAGCCTTTGTAAAAGCCAACGGTATGGAAAATGAGGTCGAATTCCTGGGCTGGGTCAACAGAGATCAAAGGAAGGAATTGCTTGAAAAAAGCGATGTGCTGGTGCTGCCTTCGTATAATGAAGGCTTGCCCATGGCAATTTTGGAAGCCATGTCATATGGGCTACCAATCATCAGTACAAACGTGGGAAGCATTGCGGAAGCTGTACATAATGGGGAAAATGGATTTCTGGTTGAGCCGGGAAATGTTGCAGCATTAGAGGAAGCCATCACAATCCTTACGGATAATGAAGAACTTTGGCAGAGGCAATCCCTCGCTTCCAGGAAAACATGTGAGACACAATTTGCTGAAACAGTTTTCTTCCGAAAAATTCAAAAAATATATGTAGATTTGTACGGAGGAGCAAGGAAATGAGCAAGGTAGGGCTTTGCATAGTGTATAAGAATTGGAACTATGGGAGTATGCTCCAGTCCTATGCCACACTTCTGGAATTGCAGAAGCTACATGTGAACTATGAAATAATATGCTATGAGCGAAAGAAAGACATCTCATTTTATGCCAGCGCCTTGCCAAGACTGCTTCTGCCAGACATGCGATATTCAAAGCTTAGAAGCCTGCGGAGAAAGCTGGGGAGAAAGGTACACAGGAAATTCAGACGAAATGACACACTCCGAGCTAAGGCATTTGCATCCTTCCAGGAACGGGCTTTCTGCAATTTCTCTCCTGTAATAAGAGAATACAGCGAATTATGCAATTATGCGAAACGGTTTGATTCCGTACTGGTTGGCAGCGACCAGCTTTGGCTGCCGTCTGGACTGGATACAAATTTTTTCAACCTGATGTTTGTTCCGGAAGGTATAAATAAAATAGCATACGCCGCCAGTTTTGGGGTAAGCGAAATCCCTGCAGGACAAAGAGACAAAACCATTACTTACCTGAACAGAATTGAACACATAAGTGTCAGGGAACATTCTGGGCAACGGTTGATAAAAGAACTTACTGGAAGAGAAGTTCCGGTTATCGTCGATCCTACACTGGTGATTGGAAAAGAAACCTGGGATGAAGTCATTCCAAATAAGAGGCTGATTGAGGAAGAATACATTTTCTGCTATTTTCTGGGCAATCATCCCGAACATAGGGAAGTGGTAAAAAAGCTCAGCAGAGAAACCAAATTAAAAATTGTAACGCTTCGGCATATGGATGAATATATTCCTTCCGATGAACGATTCGGTGATTATGCGCCCTATAATATCGGCCCCGAGGAATTTGTAAACCTGATTCGTTACGCTGCTTATGTGTGCACAGACTCCTTTCACGGAAGTGTTTTTTCGATTATTAACCACAAACAGTTTTTGTCCTTTAATCGATATGGTGAAAACAGCGGCAATTCCCGCAACTCAAGATTAGATAGCTTATTCAGTCAGCTTGGAATTGACAGACGATTTCATGGAGATATTGTTGGCAGCATTATGGAGCCGATTGATTATGAAAAAGTAGAAGCAAAATTATTTTATTTGAGAAAGTTTGCCGAAAATTATCTGAAGAACGCGCTGCAACAGGAGAAGCAAAATGATACAGATTCCTGATAAGACGCAATGCAGTGGATGTACGGCATGTTATAGCGCTTGCCCGCGAAACTGCATCTCAATGCAATATGATGAAGAGGGCTTTTTATATCCACATGTGGACACCACTTCATGTGTAGACTGTCACATATGCGAGAAGGTGTGCCCATATCATAGTCAAGAAAGTTCCGGCCGGAAGGAAAGTACACTTGCGGCAGTGCAATATGGGAATGAGACCAAGCGAATGGAAAGCACAGCAGGTGGTGCATTCTCTCTGATCGCGGATCTCTTGATCAATCTGGGCGCCGTGGTGTATGCCGCGGGATATGATGAAAGCGTGACAGTGTGCCATAAGCGTGCCGAGACAGAACTGGAAATATCCCAGCTCCGCGGTTCAAAATATGTGCAGAGCTTTCTTGGGGAAACCTTTCGGCTGATCAAGCAAGACCTCAGAAACGGGAAAACTGTGCTGTTTGTGGGTACACCATGCCAGGTTCACGGACTGAATAATCTGGTGGGGAACCACGATAAACTGTATACCATTGACCTGCTGTGCCTGGGGGTGTCGTCCCCGGGCCTCTTCAGGAAGTATATTGCATATCTTAACGAGAAATATAAGGCCAGGGTTACCTGTGTCCAATTCCGAAATAAACACTATGGGTATGCAACGCCGAATATTCGCATTTGTTTTGCAAATGGAAAATATATAGAGCAAAAATATGACAGCAGAGTCCATGCAAACCTGTTTTTCAAACACTATTTCAATGCGCGCCCCTCCTGCTATGCCTGCCAGTTCCGAGAAATTCCCAGGTGCAGTGATTTTACCATAGGAGATTTTACCGAGATTGGGAAGTACTCTCAGAAGATGGATGATGACAAGGGAACAACAAGATTGTGGGCACACAGTGAAAAGGGCAAGGTTCTGCTGGAAATGGCAAAGAAGAATAACACTATTTTGGTTTTGGAAGAAGACGTTCCCAATATTGTAGGGGGACCAAAATATCAGATCAAAGAACCTGAAGAAAGATCTCAGTTTTTTCAGGACGCGGCGAATATGGACTACCTCACATTTGTTCGCAAGTGGGAACCTGCGACGGTTAAGGGGATCCTTGCGGGCATTGCCAGACCAATCATCAATAAACTGCCATTTAAACGCTTTATTTTTAAGCAATTGCGAGCAATCAAGACAAAAAGCTACTATAAAAGAATACGGAATTTGAATCCTTGATATTCAGGGATGCTCTATTATGCGCTGGATCAATGAAATCTGAAGCAGAAGGCATTCAGAAAGGGAAAGTAACAAAACTATGAAATACATACTGTCATTTCTTGCGGTTGCACTGATGCTGTACGATTATGATAAGATCAGAAAAGGGAACCGTCGCGTTGTAAAGCTGATTTATTTCGAACTCCTTTATAATCTGGTGATTAAGTTTCTGATTGGCAGCCTGGGGCTTACCTCAATGCTGAATTATGTGACAGATGCGGTTCTGATCTGGATCCTTGCTGAATTCATGTATCAAAAGGGGGAAAAAAGAATTCCCCTGTCGCTGGTAATATGTGCTTCATTGCTGTGGGTGTCCTCTATACTGTCGTATGCGTTGAATGTATATTCTCCGCTATTATACCTTTGGGGCTTTCGGAACAACTTCCGGTTTATTCTATACGCAATGATGTGCGCTGCATATTTGCGCAAGAGAGATATTGAAACAATCATGGATATTCTGTATGGTTTTTTCTTGCTGAATATTCTGGTGGTAACCTACCAATTCTTTTTTGTTTCCTATTCCGAAAGCGCAATCGGAGACTTTATCTCAGGTCTGTTCAGCAATGGAGCACGGCGGGGCGGTAACGCATCTTTGGATTGGCTGATGTGTATTGTCACAACATATGCTATTGTAAAATATTTGAATAAAACCGGTTCCCTTAAAAACGCGATGATCTGTATTGCAGGATCCCTGTATATGGCATCGCTGGCGGAGATAAAGCTGTATTTCCTTCAGTTGGTCATGATTGGACTGCTTTCCATCCTCATATGCAAAAAGTCCTTCAAATCGTTTGGATTCGCGCTTTTGGGCATAATTGGGCTTTTTATCGGAATCCAGTTCTTATATTGGGCGTTCCCCAAATTTGCGGATTTCTTCAATATGGAGACCATAATTGGATATGTGACAAAATCCGGTGGATACTCCAGCCGAGGGTACAGCTCCGGCGTTGACAGGGCAACTGCATTTTCGTATGTTTTAGAGCATTTTCTCCATACATTTTCTCAACGGGTATTCGGCATCGGGCTGGGGAATGCGGATTTTTCAAGCTTTGCGGCATTGACATCAGAATTCTATCGAAGAAACAGCTGGTCTGGCTATATGTTCTTTTCCTCATCCTTTGTAACTGTGGAATTGGGAATTCTCGGTTTCATCTTATATGCAACATATTTCGCCAATTATATCCGTTTCTCTGCAAAAAAGGTTCAAACAAAGAGCGCACTGACCAGTGCGGAAAAAAGTGTCCTGCATACGGTTATCATCATTGGGCTGATGAGTTTTGTGATGATTTTATCTAACCAGACAATGAAAATGGAAACCTCCGCCTACATGGTAAACTGCGTGCTGACATTCGCGTTCGTTGTATGTAAAGACAATGACAGCAGTGAAGTGGGGCAATCCTTAATCAGTGATATAACACGGAGAAAAAAGAATGGAATATAAGGTTTCAGTTGTTGTTCCCGTATATAATGGCGCTCAATATGTAGAAAGCTGCTGTGAGCAGCTGGTTCATCAAACGATGTCGAAACTTGAAATTATTTTTGTGGATGACGGCTCTATTGATGACAGCATGGAAATCATCGAGCGATGTGCCGCACGTTATGAAAATGTAATTGCGGTTCATCAGGAGAATCGAGGCGTTTCTGCGGCCAGAAACCATGGGATCGCCCTGGCATCCGGCGAGTATGTTGGATTTGTGGACGTAGATGATCTGGTAGATTCCGATATGTATGAAGCGTTGCTCCAAATCGCGGATGAAGATCGGGTGGATATCGTTTGTATGGAGGGCCTGGGAAGCCTGGGGGAAAAAACCATACTCAGGAGCCAAAATCAGTGGATGTCTGCCTTCTTCCAGGCGACCATTCGGATATCCGCTTGGAACAAGCTTTTTAAAAAAAGCTTGTTACAGGAGAAGTCGTTCCCTGAAGGAAAACGAATCCATGAAGATATGTGCGCTGTTTATAAGGCACTGACATGCGCGCAATCGGTAGCGCTTGTGAATATAGAAAAATATCACTATATTCATAGGGAAGGCTCCAGCAGCCGGGTAAATGTTTTCTCAGAAAAATATTTTGATGCAATTGATATTGCGGATTGGATTTATGCGGACGCCATAAAAAGATTTCCTGATATACCGGATCTGGTAGAGGCAAGAAAAGCAAAGACTTATCTCAGGATATCTAAAATTTATTATTTAAGAGGCGCTCCAAAAGAATATTCAGAGCGGATTCTTCAAATGAGAGGTTACTTGAAAGCCTTGCCGAAAGGCAAGCTTTCCACCTATTTTACCCGGAACGATATCATCCGCTATTATCTTTATATTTACCTGAGGCCTTTATTTTTCCTGCTCATCAAAACAATTGATAAAGGATAAGCGCCGGGTTGATTAAAGAAAGGTGATTTGTGCATGAAGATCGATTTGATTACATATAGCCGTACCAGAAATTACGGCGGCATCTTGCAGGCATATGGACTGTATCATTACCTCGAACTGGAAGGATATGATATCTCTTTTATTGACTATATTCCGGAACGCTGCAATATTGGCAACAGAGCCGCATTTGTGGAGCAAGCTGCTGCCCAAAGCAAAGTCTGGAGCAAAAGCTCCTTGACTAAGTTTTTATTTTCAATTCTTCGATATCCGGAAATTCGGAAGAGCTACAAGCCCTTTTTAGATTTTATGGACCAACGCGTCAAGTTCACAAGACCATATTATTCTCTCGCCGAACTGCAATCGGATCCTCCCAAGGCGGATGTCTATTTAACCGGAAGCGACCAGGTATGGAACAGCCAATTCACAAGAGATCAGCAGCTGGATCTCCCCTTTTATCTTCCCTTTGTAAAAAACGGGAAAAAAATATCCTACGCCTCCAGCTTTGGAAAAAATACCATTCCCGATCAAGACAAGGATATGGTGCGCAAATTAATTTCAGAATATCAAGCGGTTTCTGTGCGTGAAAAATCCGGACAGGAAATTCTCAGCCAGCTCGGTATTGATGCGGAGGTTGTTGTGGATCCAACCATTCTATGCCCGTCGCAAGAATGGGAGGCAATCGCAAGTCCTCGAATGGATCAGGATTATCTGCTGCTTTATCAGGTGCGGTTTAACCGGGATATCTATGCGGTGGCGAAGGATGTGGCAAATCGCCTGGGAAAAAAGTTAATCATCATAAGCCTGGATAGTAAAGAACGAAGATGGGCAAACGATCATTTCAAAGTATCGGTTCCCGTGGAGGACTGGATGTCATATATTAAGTATGCGGATGGTGTGATTACCGATTCCTTCCATGCCAGCGTGTTTTCAATTCTCTTTGAAACACCCTTTGTGGTGAATTTCAGCACGAGGAAAGGAATGTCAACCCGTATCAGCAATTTGCTGGATATGACTGGATTAAATAAGCAATGTGTCAATACATTTGAAAGCGAAGCAGTTTGGAGAACCTTGCTTCAAGAAATCAATTGGGATGAAGCCCATTTAAATTTTGAAATACAGCGAAAGAACTCAATTGAATGGTTAAAAAATGCACTTGAGCACAAGTGATCTTTACATGGATTTTTAATACGGGGAAATACAAAAATGGATGAAAGCAAAAAAAATCGTTCGCTTTTAACTGGAACGATTATTTATGCAATAGGAAGTTTTGGAACAAAGTTTCTAAATTTCCTGGTTGTTCCTCTTTATACATATTATATACAGCCTGCTGATCTGGGCGATTACGACCTTCTTATCACAACCGTAAGTCTGTTGTCCCCCTTGTTAACCCTGAAAATTTCAGACGCGACTTATCGATGGATTATCAACAGAAAAGAAAACGAAGTACCATATATTTCGGCAACATACCAGCTGTTGCTTCGAAATTGCGCATTGTGCGCATTGATTTTGCTTGGCATCAATCATTTTATTCCAATATGGAATTGCTATTACTTCATTGCAATATTGATTGGTGACCGCACGTTGGAGTGCTTGCAAAAGCTTTTACGAGGTGTAAAAAATCAACGTCTTTATGCATTTACCGGCCTGTTCCATACGGCTGCCATGGTAAGTCTGAACGTTTATAAGATCTGCCTGCGAAAAGAAGGTGTTGTAGCACTGCTTCAAAGCAGTGTCATCAGCCTGTATGCGTCTATTTTCCTCATTTTGGTGTTAGAAAAGCGCCTTCGCAGGTTTGATTTCCGATCAGATTACCGTGCTCAGAAAAAGGAAATGCTTCAATACTCCGCACCCTTGGTACCATCCGCGTTAAGCTGGTGGGTTATGAGCGCATCAGACCGCTATGTAATTCGTTGGTCAATTAACAACGCGGCAAATGGCATCTATTCTGTTGCCTATAAATTCCCTTCTGTCTTGCAAACAATTTTTCAGATGTTCAATAACGCGTGGACAGATATGGCCCTCGCTGAACTGAAAAAGGAGAAACAGTCTGAAGCGTATACCAGGAAAATATTTCGGCAGCTCTATAAAATCTCCTTTGGAATGGTATATATGCTCATTCCCATGACAAAGCTTGTCATGAATATCCTTTTAAGTGAAGCCTACAAATCAGCTTCAATCTATATCGGATTTCTCTACCTGGGAACTGTTTTTCAAGGCTTTTCTTCTTTTTGCAGCATTGGATATCTGCAAGGCAAGAAAACAGGAGGCGCAGCAAAAACAAGCATATACGGAGCGATTATTAACCTGGGGGTCAATCTGCTTCTTATAAGGCATATTGGCTTATTCGCAGCTGCCTTGTCAACTTTTTTGGGCTTTTTTATAATGTGGATTACCCGCATGAGAGACATCAAAGCCGTATTTCCGATAGAAGTTGAATTAAAAACCTTCATTCCGTATTTGTTGACTGGTGTTTTCTTTGCCGTTGTCGTGATTTGGACAAGCAATACCGCTGACCTGTTGCTGTCCTTGATTGCCACTGTATTTTTCCTGGTCGATAATAAGAAGAGCCTGGAGAAGGGATTCCTCATGGTAAAAAACAAGATAAAACTCCATAAGGATGTATAGGAAGACGGCGAGCCAGGTCGTGAAACAAATACCAACGTGAAGGGAAATGGGAGTGAAAAATATGGGGACTGTGAAAGCATATGCCTGCTATTCTAAAAATGAACAGCTGCGAATCCACAGCTCATCCGGAGCTATTTTCTCCTGTTTGGCATCCCAAATTCTTTCCGCAGGCGGAATTGTTTATGGGGTGGCCATGTCCGAGGATTGCTACCGCGCGGAATTTATATCTGTAACCGATGAGGAAGGCCTGAAAAAGCTGCGTGGGTCTAAGTATCTGCAAGCAAATGTTGGGGATACCTTCAGAAAGGTAAAAGCAGATCTTGCAGAAGGGAAAACGGTGCTCTTCTCAGGGACCGGCTGCCAGGTGAATGGCCTGAAGTCCTTTCTGGGAAAGAACTATGACAATTTGATTTGCGTAGACGTTATTTGCCATGGAGCGCCTTCGCCGGAGCTATGGAAAAAATACGCGCAATATCAGGAGCAACAGAATGGCGGGAAGCTGAAATCCATCAATTTCCGATGCAAGGACGCGGGGTGGACGGACTTTGGCATGAAGGAAGTCATAGGCGGAGACATTCCGGAAAAGAGACTGTATATTTCCAAGAATGAGGATCCCTACATGCAAATGTTCCTTCGGAATTACAGCCTCAGGCCATCCTGCTACGCCTGTACCGCGAAGGATGTCAAGCTGTCGGATCTTACAATTGGGGATTTTTGGGGAATAAAAGAAGTCGCGCCGGAAATGAACGATCACAAAGGAACATCCCTTGTTTTGGTTAGAACGGAAAAGGGGAAACATCTCTTTGAGGTCATTCAGGAGAATTTGAAAACCAAGGAAGTTACCTACGAGGATGGTGTAAGAAGCAATCCGGCAGAGTATCGCTCTCCGGTGAGGCCTGAGCAAAGGGATCCGTTTTTCCCGGATATGCGGCGCATGGATTTTGAGGCGCTTGCGAAAAAATATGCGGCTTCCCCAAGCTACCCACTAAAATCAAGGGTAAAGCGAAAAATTAAGAATATGGTCAAACTGGTTACGAAAAAGCTACAGCGTGGGATAACCTGTCACAGTAATACAGAATACGGACTGTTGTTTGTGTTTGACAGCCAGGAGAAACAGTGAAATGGTGATTAGAATATGAAAGAAATCCCGATCTTATATACGAAAAAAGAAGAATGCTGCGGCTGCACAGCGTGCTATGCGGTTTGCCCGAAGTCTGCAATCACCATGGTTGCAGATGAAGATGGCTTTTCCTATCCGGTTGTTGACGCGGAGAAGTGCATTGGATGCCATGCTTGTAGGAAGGTATGCCCATTTTCAAAGCCCCAAAAATAAAACGCTCACAATCCCCGGAACCCCCAGTTTTGCGTCAGGCAAAACTGGGGGTTCTTCCATAAACAGGCCAGAATACGAAATGATTCAAGAGGTTTGATCGATTACCTGTCTTCCTCCAGCAATCGCTCAGGGTTCAGCCCTTCCAGCTCCGGTAGAAGGAACCGGCCATCCCGGCGGATGCACACCCCGTCCAGCCAGATTTCACCGCCGCCGTATTCCGGCCGCTGGCAGCATACCAGATCCCAGTGCAGGGCGCTGGGAGAGCAGCCCGGGGTGAAGTGGAAGCTGCCCCACATTTTTTCGTCGAACAGAATGTCTCCGATGGGGCGAACCGCCTTGGGATTGGTACCCAGGGAAAATTCCCCGATGTACCTGGCCCAGGGATCCGTGTCCAGGATTTTGTTGAGCTTTGCCTCCTTAACCGGATCGTCGCACCTGGCCTCCACGATTTTGCCGTCCTGGAAGGTGAAGCGGATGCCGGTGAAGGTGGTGCCCTGGAAGGTGCTGGGGATGTTGTAGGCGATGGTACCCTGGACGCTGTCCGGCACCACACTGCCTCCCACCTCGCCGTCAGGCAGATTCATCCGACCAATGGCGGTGTCATTGAGGAAGGGCGAGTGGCCGAACCGATCCTTCACGGAAAACCGCAGATCCACCCCAGGCCCCACAATGTGAACCTGATCGGAGGCGGCCAGCAGCCTTTTCAGAGGCTCCGCCGCCGCGCTCATCCGGCGGTAGTCCACACAGCAGCAGTCAAAATAGTATTCTTCAAAGGCATCGGTGCTGAGGACGCACTGCTGGGCCATGGCAGGGCTGGGATAGCGCAGCACGCACCACTTGGTGTGGAACATCCGTTGTTCCCGGGCAGGCGCCATAGCCTTTTGATACAGAGCGTTCTTCTCCGGCGGCACATCGGACAGCTCATACTGGTTGGCGCTGCCCCGGATGGCGACATAATTCTGTACACGGTTCATAAGCTCCAGCTCTGCCCCTGCCAGACACGCCGCGTATTCCTCCGTCATGTTCAAAAGCTGGATACGCTGCTGCTCCTGGCTGAGGCGGCGGACGATGGGATAGCCGCCCACCTTCAGAATCACTTTGATCATGGCGTTTGCCAGATCATCGCAGCAGTCCGTACTGTCAATGAGGACGGCTTCCCCGGGCTGTACGTCCAGGGAATAGGTAATCACGGTCTCGGCAAGCTGGGTCATACGGGGATCTGTTTTCATAAGGTCTTTCCTCCCAATTACAGAATCGTAAGCTGCTTGGGGAAATGGGTCAGGTTTTCGTACCCATCCTCCGTGATCAGCACCATGTCCTCAATGCGGACGCCGAAGGCCCCGGGAATGTAGATGCCCGGCTCCACGGTAATCACCATACCGGGCCGGAGAAGGGTCTCGTCGGTGGGATTGAACCGTGGCTCCTCGTGGATTTCCAGGCCCAGGCTGTGCCCCAGGCCGTGGCCGAAGCAATATTCGGCAAAGGGGGATTTTTCCACCACCTGCCGGGCAGCCCGATCCACGTCCCGGCACCGGACACCGGGACGGATCTTTTCCAGCGCCGCAAGCTGAGCATCCAGCACCGTATTGTATACGTCCCGCTGACGATCGGTGACATGGCCCACCGCCAGGGTACGGGTCATGTCCGAGGCGTAGCCGCCGATGGTGCTGCCCATGTCCACCATTACAAAGTCCCCATCCTGGATATTGCGGATTTTGGGATTGCCATGGGGCAGGGAGGTATCCACTCCGGAGGTGAAAATCATGTCCATACTCCTGGCTTCACAGCCAGCCATGGTGCGCTCCATGCCAATGGTCATCATAATGTCCAGCTCGCTGACCCCCGGGCGAATCCGCCGGGCGGCCTTTGCCAGCGCGTCTTCACTGATTCTCTGCGCCCTGCGGAGACAGTCGTCTCCTCCGGGGATTTGATCCGCCGCATTTCGTCCAGGGTGCGGCTGACGCTGTCATCCTCCTGGTCGATTTCCACAGGGGCAAGCTGAGCGTTCAGACACCGCACCTCCGCGAGGGAGGTGGTCTTCGTCTCCACGCTGACGGTTTTCACGCCGTGGCCCAGGAGCAGATCCTTCAGAACCGCGTTGCTTCCGGTTTCCAGCAGAACGGTGCAGTCCCGGGCGTTTTTCTGAGCGGCCTCCACATACCGGGAATCCACCAGAAGATAGGCTTCTCCGCCTACCAGGGCTATGGTTCCGGCGGAGGAGGAAAAATCGGTGAGATACCGCCGGTTGACGCCGGATGAAATCAGCCAAGCCCGGTTTTCCGGCTTTGGAACAGACAAAAGGGTTTGCATTCGATTCATGTTTGCATCTTCCTTCTAATGTAATTATATCATGACAAAATGAATTAACCCCAAAGAATTTGCGACAAGACAGGGGCGTCAGGGCATAATGGTGATCTCGAATTTGTTGCAGTCTCCCCGATAGTAGGCCCGGGAATACTCAACCGGAACGTTATCCGCGGTAAATCCGGTGGAGGTAAAAAACAGCAGGGGAATATCCGTCTCGCATTCCAGAAGCCGGCCGATGGCCTCCGGCGTCTGAATTGCCTCCACCACCCTATGGATATGGTGAACCTTGGTGGCAGGGCCATTGCTGCCCATCACATCGTACAGGGATTCTTTGGTAAAATCACGATTCTTCAGAATGTCATAGAGGCTCACAGGCAGATAGGTCTTGACCAGAACAATGGGGGTATCGTCGGCATAGCGCAGCCGCTGAAGAAACACAATGGGGTCGTTTGGCTGAATGCCCAGAGCATCCGCCACGTTGGCAGGCGCCACCCCCTGACGAAAGTCCAGAACCTTGGTGGAGGGCACCTTCCCCAGCCGGGAGACCTGCTCATTGAATGGCTCCAGACGGGAGATGAAGTCCGTGTTGATCTTATTCTCCGCCACAAAGGTACCCTTACTTTTGACGCGGTAAAGGCGGCCCTCCTGAACCAGCTCCGTAATGGCCTGGCGGACAGTGGTGCGGCTGATGTTGAAATGGGAAATCAGCTCCTCCTCGGTGGGAATGACGTCACCGGGCTGGTAGGTGCCGGCCTTGATTTCCGTGGCAATGATGTTTTTCAGCTGATAATACAGTGGGATCGGTACGGTGCGGTCCAGGCTGTGGTCATAGATCATAGGGTCACTCTTTCTGCGTACGGCGCTGTGCGACGGGGCGCCTTCCACTAAAAATTTACGGGGTGTAAAATTAGTATACTCAATAGTGTACAATTTCGCAAGGGGCAACTTGTCCAAAAAGTACAAAATCAGGATTATATACGAAAAGATATTGACAATTTTGTGCGGATGTGATAATTTCTAAGCAACATAACAATGTCATGACAAAGCAACGTAACAGCAGAATCCCATCCCTACCTGCTTATCAGGCATAAAGCCCAGAAAATCGGATGATAAAAGGAGCGGATCCCTTTCTATGGAGGAGAATTTCAGTTTGCTGCTTTCCCAGCTGGATGCCTGGCTGGAAGATCACCGTCAGGAGATGTTCCGGGACATTGCCGGGTTGGTTGCCATTCCCAGTGTTGGCAATCCCGGTGAAAGCGGAACGCCCTACGGCGTAGCCAACACGGATGCCATTCGTTACATGGGCGCCTTGGCGGATCGCTACGGCTTTGCGTGGCAGAACCACGACTGGCAGTGCATGAGCATTTCCTACGGCAGCGGAGACAGGCAGCTTGGCATCTGGGGCCACCTGGATGTGGTTGCGGTGGATCCGGCAGACTGGCAGGTCACAAAGCCTTTTGAATGTGTCCAGGTTCAGAACTTCCTGTTCGGCCGGGGCACCCAGGACAACAAGGGGCCGGACATCGGATCCCTGTATTTGCTGCGGTACTTAAAGGAACACCACATTGTTCCTCCCTTTGAGATTCGTCTGATCTACGGCTGCTGCGAGGAAAGCGCCATGACAGATGTGGACGCCTACCTGAAAATGGAGAAGGCCCCGGATCTGTCCTTCGTCCCGGACTGCGGCTTCCCGGTGTGCTACGGAGAAAAGGGCTTTCTGGAGCTGACCCTCAGGTCGAAGCCTATGTCCTCTGCTGTGACCCGTCTCTCCGGCGGTCAGGCCATCAACGCCATCCCCGGCAAGGCGGACGCGGTGATCGGCGGCGAGGCCATTCATGCCGAGGGCATCGCCGGTCACTCCGCCTATCCGGAGGGAACGGTAAACGCCTTTGGCATTCTGGCAGAAAAATGTCTGACCTGCCCGGGACTGAAGGAGGAAGACCGGGAGGCCTTCCGGTTCCTGGCGGATGCGGGAAAAGACAGCTACGGAAAGGCTCTGGGAATTGACCGGGCCGACGAGCCCAGCGGCCCCATGACCTGTGCCCCCACACTGCTCAGCATGGAGGACGGGTGCATGAAGGTCAGCGTCAATATCCGCTACCCCATCACCATGCACGGTGACGACATCATCCGGGACTTTGAAAACGCCGCCGCAGCCTACGGCATGACCCTGACAGTAGGCCGCAACACAGAGCCCAACCATGAAGACCCCAAGGGCGCCTGGGCACAATTTTTAACCCAGGTATTTGCCGATGTAACGGGGAAGCGGGAAGAGCCATACGTCATGGGCGGCGGCACCTATGCCCGCCGGATTCCCAACGCGGTGGGCTTTGGCCCGGGGCTTCCCAAGGACATGTCCCATCTGAACCTTCCCGAAGGTCACGGCGAATGCCATCAGAGCGACGAATCTCAGTGCATTGACACCCTGTTTTTGGCTTGGAAAATCTATATGTGTACGGTGCTGCGCCTGATCGGCCAGGGCCTGCCACTTGAATAACGGAGGGATACCTATGAATAAGAGAGAACGACTGGAAGCCTTCTTCCGCAACGAGCCTGTGGATCATGTCCCCTGCTGCTTCTGGCGGCACTATTCTCCGGAGCTGGAGCGGGGCGAGGATGTGGTGGAGGCCCATCTGAAATTCTACCGGGAGACGGAGCAGGACATTGTGAAAATCTCCAGCGACGGCTACTTTGGCTGGCCCGCGCCGGAGCTGAAGGAGCTGACGGACGCTTCCCAGCTGTACGGCCTCAGCCATGTGACCATGGATATGCCCTTTATGACAGAGCAGGTAGCACGGGCCAAGGCCATCGTGGAAAAGCTGCATGGTGAGTGCTTCACCTTCTATACCCTGTTCTGCCCCCTGTCCATCTTCCGGCTTCAGGTGGGCTGGGACAAGATGATGCAGTGCATGAAGCAGGATCCCAAAGCCGTGATGCACGCCTGCGAGATCATCGGCCAGGACGAAATCGCCCTGATCGACGCCCTGATCCATGAGGCTGGGGTAGACGGCATTTTCTACAGCGTTCAGAACGCGGAGGTGACCCGGTTCACCCTGAAAGAGTACAAAGCCTATGTAGAACCCAGCGACCGGAAGGTTCTGGATTTCGCCAATTCCATCAGCCCCTACAATGTACTCCACTGCTGCGGCTGGGATGCCGACGAGGCCGGCACCCACAACCATCTGGAAAGCTGGCAGGATTACCCTTCCGGGGCCATCAGCTGGGCCAGCTATGTGGATCATATGGATACAAAGCAGATTCGGGACTTCTTCTCCGGGCGGCCTGCCTGGGGCGGCTTTGACAACCGGGTGGGCTGCCTGCTCCACACCGGTACCAGGGAGGAGATCCAGAAGGAAGCAAAGCGCCTGATTGCCGAAAACGGGAACCGGGGCTATATGCTGGGGCCGGACTGCTCCATGCCTACGGACATCACCACAGAGCGGATCCACTGGGTGGTGGAGGCCGCTGCCCAGGCGGCAAACTAAGGAGGTCGAGACTATGGCAGGGCATCCCAAGGGAGAAAGGCTGCGGGACGAGCTGAACTGCACCCTGAAGGTCAACTTCATCTCCTTCGCTGACTACCCCAACAAGTATCCTCTGCTGTTCTCCTCCGGCGAAGTGTTTGATATCGCCTACACCGCCAGCTGGCTGAACTACGCTTCCCTGGCACAGCGTGGCGCTTTCATGCCTCTGGATGAGCTGTGGCCCACCTACGCCCCCAACAACTACGCCCAGGCCTCCGAGACTGCCAAGAAGCAGGCTATGCTTAACGGCGTGACCTACTGCATCCCCTCTCTGAACCGCACCTACTCCGCCTATGGCCCCATCTACCGTACCGATCTTGTAAAGGATCTGGGCTTCACCAAGGACATCGCCTCCTTTGAGGACGTGGAGGAATACTGCGACCTGATCAAGGCCAACTATCCGGATATGTTCCCCATCTCCATTTACTCCATGGGCTCCGAGATCGACGACTGCTTCATGTACTACAACAAGATGTATCCTCTCAACGGCGCTCAGGGCTCCTTCCTGTGGATCGATCCCGCCCAGGACAATCCCACCGTTACCACCTACTATCAGTATGAGAAGACCCCCGAGTTCCTGGAAATGATGACCCGCTGGAACGAGAAGGGCTTCTATCCCAAGTCCGCCCTCAGCGATACCGACTCCGCCAAGTTCAAGAACAGCGCAGCGGCTCTGATGTTCCACAACTGCGATAACTATGTATCCGACGTCATCAACTACCCGGATTGGGACGTGAAGTATTTCAACTGCGCCACCGATATCTCCAACCTGTCCTTCACCCAGGACGCCATGGTCATCTCCAACACCTCCAAGAATCCTGAGCGTGCCCTGGCACTGTGGGATTACCTGACCACCAACGAAGAGGCCTTTATGCTCTTCTACTACGGCATCGAGGGCGTTTCCTACTCTCTGAACGAGAAGGACGAGATCACCATGATCGACACCGACAACTACAACACTTCCTCCATGTGGGCTGTCCGCAACAGC
>CAYMWT010000001.1:0-35951 GCA_964394055.1 uncultured Oscillospiraceae bacterium | reverse complement strand
TGAGGAACCCTTTGCTCCCCATCTTGGGCAGTTCCGTCACGGCCTGGCGCTGTGTCAGCACCTTGGCTGTACCCAGATGCGGATGTTCAGCTTCTTTATGCCGGAGGGCATGGACACTGATCAGTATAAAGAGGAAGTGGCCGCCCGTCTGGAGCAAATGCTGGACGAGGCTGACAAGGCCGGCGTGCACCTGATGCACGAGAATGAAAAGGGAATTTTCGGCTACAACACCGAAAACTGCGCCTTCCTTCTGGAGCGCTTCGGTGACCGGATGGGCTTTATTTTCGATCCGGCCAACTTCGTCCAGTGCGGCGTGGATACCCTGAAGGCCTTTGACCGGCTCCACGACCGGATTTCCTACCTGCACATCAAGGACGCGCTGTCCGCGGACGGCGCGGTGGTACGGGCGGGGTATGGCGACGGTAACGTGGAGGAGATCCTCCGCCGCCTGAACCGGAAGCGCAGCGGCGAGCTGCTGCTGACCATCGAGCCGCACCTGACGGTATTTGAGGGCCTGGGTAAGCTGCAGCAGGAGGTCGTGCGGCATCATGAGATCTATCCCAGCCAGCGGGAAGCGTTCCATGCCGCCTGTGAGGCGGTTCGCCATTTGCTGACAAAGGTGAAGGAGGCATAAATATGGTACGCCTGGGAATCATTGGATGCGGTAATATGGGCAGCGCCCATATCCGAAACATTCTGGCCGGGAAATGTCCCCGGCTGGAGGTCACAGCGGCTGCTGACCGGCGGGAGAGCCGTCGAACCTGGGTGCGGGAGCAGATCCCCGGGGCAGCGATTTTCACGGAAGGCTCCGATCTGATCCACAGCGGCCTGTGCGATGCCGTGCTGATTGCCACGCCCCACTACCAGCATCCAGGGCTTGCGAAGGAGGCGTTTGAAGCGGGCCTGCATGTGATGTGCGAAAAACCGGCAGGAGTCTATACCTTGCAGGTTCGGGAGATGAACGATGCCGCGGACGCCCATCCGGAGCTGACCTTCGGCATGATGTTCAACCAGAGAACCAACTGCGTCTACCGGAAGCTGAAGCAGATGCTGGACGGCGGCGAGCTGGGCCAGATCAAGCGGATCAACTGGATCGTGACGGACTGGTATCGCACCCAGTTTTACTATGATTCCGGCGCGTGGCGGGCGACCTGGGCCGGAGAGGGCGGTGGCGTGCTGCTGAACCAGTGCCCTCACCAGATGGATCTGATGCAATGGCTCTTTGGTCTGCCCTCCAGGGTGCGGGCCTTCTGCCATGAGGGAAAATGGCATGATATTGAGGTGGAGGACGACGTAACCGCCTATCTGGAGTATCCCAACGGCGCCACGGGTGTGTTCATCACAACGACGGGAGACGCCCCGGGCACCAACCGGCTGGAGGTGACCGGAACCCTGGGCAAGCTGGTGTGCGAGAATGACGAGCTTACCTTCTGGCGCTTAGCGCAGGATGAGCGCACCTGGTGCGGCACCTGCCAGCAGGGCTTTGAAAAGCCCCCTGTGGAGCGCGTTTCGGTAGAGACAGACGGCGAAAATCCCCAGCATGTGGGGGTACTGAACGCCTTTGCCGACCATATCGAAAACGGCGGCCCCCTGGTGGCGGATGGCCGGGAAGGAATCCGGGGCCTGATGCTTTCCAACGCGATCCACCTGTCTGGATGGAAAGGGGAGACGGTGGAGCTGCCCATTGACGAAGAGGCGTTCCTGAAATTGCTGAATATCCGCCGTGCCGGTTCCCGTCATAAGGAGGAAAGCGACGTGGTGATGGATACCGCCGGAAGCTATGGGAGTAAAGTAAAATGAAAATTGGAATCAGAGCACATGACATTGCCGCGAACAGCCCGGAGGCGCTTTGCCAATGTCTGAATCGGCTTCAGGTCAGAGAAATTCAGCTTGTGGCCCACAAGAGCTTTCCGGATTTCCGGTATTCGGAAAGGGAGATCCAGAAGCTGAAGCAGGTATTCGACCAGTATGGGATTCATGTGGCGGTGTATGGCTGCTATATTGACCCCCTGACAAAGGAGGGACAGGAGCGATTCCATACCCACATCCGTTACGCGGAAATCCTGGGATCCGGCGTGATCGCCACGGAGAGCGCCGTAGGAACCACCAAACTCCAGGAGGATGAAAGGGTATACCGTGACCTGGTGGAGGTATTTCGCGGCTTTGCCCGGGATGGGGCAGACCATGGCGTTCGGGTGGCGGTGGAGACAGTGCTGGCCCATCCGATCTGCTCCCCCGAAAAAACACGGCGGCTGCTGGAGGATGTGGCTTCAGACAACCTGTATGTGATCCTGGATCCGGGCAACCTTGCAGGAGAGGGGGACGATGCAAAGGAGCGGGCCATTTCTCAGCAGGCGATTGCGCTGTACGGAAGCCGGATTTCGGCGATACACTGGAAAAAGCCCAACCTGGAAGAGGCCCATCCGGCGCTCCAATTTGCCGCCGGACAGGAGAATGTCCCGGTTATCACAGAGGGCCTGACGGGTGAGACGCTGGAAGCCCTGATCCATGAGATGAAGGAATACGGGAACGGAACGATGGGTTCAAGGTGATAAAAAAGCGATTGGGCATGGAACACCGCTGGTTGCGTGTGGGGAAGAGGGCCTTGGCTCGCTGCTGCTGTCCAATGCGATGCACCTTTCCGCCTGGCTGGACAGCCGTGTTACGTTTCCGATGGATGAAGCGCTGCTTGCAAGGATGCTGAACCAGCGTCAGAAATCCTCTCGCATAAAGGAAGGCCCGGATCTGACCTTTGAGACCGACCACACCGCGGGAGGCAGGATACATCACGGAAAAAATGGGACAGATGTCTGAAAGCTTACACAGATCAATAACACCTTGCGGATCGTAGGGCCTGAGGCCCGATCCGCAAGGTGTTTTTTTATGGAAGGGAAGGGGATTTTTGGGGTACAGGAGCCTGACAGATGGGTCTTTCCTTTTGAAATCAGGCTGTGATGCAGAAATTGACAGTGTATTTGCGGAAATGGTATATTTTCTACAAATATTTTGGATGCTATAATGGATATTAAGTACAAAATGTATATAAACAAAAAGGCTGCCTGTGAAAGGAGGAGAAAGCAATGACGAAGGGGATGATTTTCGATATTGAGGAATTCGCCGTATACGATGGCCCCGGAATCCGTCAGGTCGTGTTTCTGAAGGGATGTCCGCTTCAATGCAGCTGGTGCCACAATCCGGAAGGAAAGCTTCACAGACGGGAGCTGATGGTGCAAAGAAGCGCCTGCATTTCCTGCGGCGCGTGTGAACGGGTATGTAAAAATGAAACCTGTATTGCCTGCGGCGCGTGTGTGGAGAGATGTCCGCTTCATCTGCGAAAAATTGTGGGAGAAAGCATGGACGCGGAAGCGCTTGCGGACAGAATTCGGAAATCAAACGCATACTACCAAAGCTACGGAGGCGGGGTAACCTTCTCAGGCGGCGAGCCCTTGGCGCAGCCGGAATTTCTGCTGGAAACCCTGGCCCGGCTGGACGGGATTCATTGCGCCATAGAGACCTCCGGATACTGTTCGGGCGAGGTGTTTTCCGCGGTGGTGGAGCGGCTGGATTACGTTATCATGGATCTGAAGGTAATTGACCCGAAAAAGCACAAAAAATATGTGGGCGTTGACAATGGGGGGATATTGGAAAACTTCCAATACCTGGCCCATGGGAAAAAACCGTTTGTGATCCGGATCCCGCTGATTCCCGGGGTGAATGATGATGAGCGGAATTACCGTCAGACGGCACAGCTGCTGGCCGGGGCACAGGCCATGGAGCGTGTTGAGCTGCTGCCATATCACAAGGCTGCCGGCGCGAAGTACGAAATGGTAAACAGACAATATACCCCGGACTTTGATCCGGATGCGGAGGTTTGTATCAGGCAGGAGATATTCTCGGAATACGGCATAAGGAGCGTAGTATTATGACAGACAGAATCGCAAAATTACGAAACCTCTTTATAGACAAGCGGGTTCAAAGGGAGGTTCGGGAAAAGCCGGAGAACCCATATTTGCTGGCGGAGACGTTTTCCCGCATGGGAACAGAGCCGGCGCGCCGGGCCGCATTGCGGCTGTGCTATGTCCTCAACAGGGAAAAACCGGTGATTTTTGAGGATGAGCGCATTGTATTTACCCGGACGGTCACGAAAATCCCTGAAATTTTCACCGAAGAAGAAATGGAAGAGCTTCAAAAGGAGCATTGGATACATGAAAAGGGGGAAGTTTGCAACATCAGCGTTGACTATACGCTGCTGCTCCATTGCGGGCTTGACGCAAAGAAACAGGAGCTTCAGAAGCTGCGGGACAGATTCGAAAGCGAATCGAAGCCGGATTGCAGGGACTATGTTTCCATGCAGATCGCCATACTGGACGCGATTGAGGATCTGGCGGATCGCTACCGTCAGCTGGCGGAGAAACAGGGGAATCGGGTAACGGCACAGATCCTTTCCCGGATTCCGGCCCAGGCGCCGGAAACCTTTCCGGAGGCCCTTCAGATGCTTCGCATTCTTCACTTTGTCATGTGGTGCGGCGGAAATTACCACAATACAATTGGCCGCTTTGACCAGTATATGTATCCTTATTTCAAAAGAGATCTGGATGAAGGAAGACTGACAGAGGACGAAGCGTTGGAGCTTGTCGAGGAGTTCTTCCTGACCTTTAATCGGGACAGCGACCTGTATCCGGGAATACAGCAGGGAGATAACGGGCAGAGCCTTGTGCTGGGAGGTACGGATGCCCGGGGACAGGACTGCTTTAATCCGCTTTCCAGGCTTTGTCTGAAGGCCAGCCTGGAGCTGCATGTTATCGATCCGAAAATCAATCTGCGGGTACATAAGCGGACAACGCTGGAGCAGTATATTCTTGGCACCCAATTGACGAAAATTGGGCTGGGATTTCCACAGTATTCCAATGATGATGTGGTCATCCCCGGCCTGGAGGCGCTGGGATATTCTCACGAGGATGCCTGCAACTATGTGGTCGCGGCCTGCTGGGAGTTTATTATCCCGGGAAAGGCAATGGACATTCCCAATATAGAAGCATTGTCCTTCCCGGAATGTGTGCAGGAAACAGTGGAGGAGGAGCTGATCCATTGCGAAGACTACGAACAGTTCCGGAGGGGCGTTTGCGACAGAATTCGGGACAGGTGCCGGGAGCTGTGCGAAAAGGTGCGCAAGGTTTACATCTTCCCTGCTCCCTTCCTGTCCCTGATGATGTCCTGCTGCGGCAGCACAGGGAAGGACATTTCCGAGGGCGGCATCTACAATAACTATGGCTTCCACGGAACAGGGCTGGCAACAGCCGCCGATTCCATGGCCGCGGTAAAGAAATATGTGTTTGAGGACAGAACGGTCAGCAGACAGACGATGCTGGATGCTGTCCTGGCAAATTTTGAAGGCTATGCGCTTCTGCGGAATCGTCTTCGCTTTGAAGCGCCAAAGATGGGAAACGACGATGACTACGCGGATGAAATCGGCGTGATGCTGCTGGATTGCTTTGCCGACGCACTTCAGGGAAAACGAAATGACCGTGGCGGCATCTTCCGGGCGGGGACGGGTTCGGCCATGTATTACATTTGGCATTCCAGGGCGCTTGCGGCTTCTCCGGATGGGAGGGACGCGGGAGAGGCCTTTGGATGCAATTACTCCCCAAGCCTGTTTATAAAATGCAAAGGCCCGGTTTCAATTCTGAAGTCTTTTTCAAAGCCGCACCTTTCCCGGGTGGTCAACGGTGGGCCGCTGACCATGGAATTGCATGATACCGTATTCCGAAACGAGGACAGCATTCGAAAGGTGGCGATGCTGGTAAAATCCTTCTTTGATATGGGAGGACACCAGCTTCAAATCAACGCGGTAAACAGAGATTCCCTATTGGATGCGCAAAAGCATCCCGAAAAATACAAGAACCTCATTGTCCGGGTATGGGGCTGGAGCGGATATTTTGTGGAACTGGACAAGGTGTATCAGGATCATATTATTCAGCGCATGGAGCACAGTTTGTAAAGGCCGAAAAGGCACACAGGAGGAGATACCATGAAAGCACGATTGGCATATTCCCAGGGTGAACAAAGGATTGTGGAGGTGACCAGCCAGCGGCATGAGGCGTACACCACGTTTCTGCTGCCCAGAGAGCGCATTGGGAAGGACTGCGTCCATGTGGACTTTCTGTATGATTGCTTTACGGCGAAGCAGGGGGACGCCGGCTATTTTGTTCTGCCATTTGAAGCGGAGAAGGGCGTACAGCTTACCAGATTCCTTCCCCGGGAGGACACAGAGTATGTGTCAATATTCTCGTGCATGGGCTGCTATGGCTGGAATCAGGGAGAGCGGGGAATCCTTGCCATTGTGACCGGGATGAAATACGATTATTCCCTGGTTGCCGGTGTGAAAGACGGCGTATATTATGCCTATCCCAGATTCCGGTTGGATGGAGATTTCCCCTATGAGGACATCGCCGTCCGGCTGTACGCGCTGGAACCCGGAGATTACTCGGCTATGGCAAGGCGGTACCGCCGCTATCAGCTCGAGGAAAACGGGTGTATTCCCCTGAAGGAACGGACAGAAAAGGATCGGCGGCTGGAAAAAAGCGCCAACGCCATCAACATACGCGTCAGACAGGGATGGAAGCCGGTACCGCCTCCGGTAAAGGAGCAGACACCGGAAAATGAGCCGCCAATGTATGCCGCCTGTACCTTTGACAGGGTAAGCAGGCTGATGGACGAATGCAAGGCCCAGGGCATTGAAGAAGCGGAATTCTGTCTTGTGGGGTGGAACAGCGGCGGCCACGATGGACGGTTTCCCCAGATATTCCCGGTGGAACCGAAGCTTGGGGGAGAAGAGCGGCTGAGAGCGCTGATTGCCCATGGGAAGGCGCTGGGATACAGCATTGTCTGCCACGATGACGCAACCGCTGCCTACCGGATCGCGGACTGCTGGGATGAAGAATACATTCTGAAGAATCAGGATGGAAGCCTGTATAAGCGTCCCAAGCTCTGGGCAGGCGGACAGCCTTATAAGATCTGTCCCCGGAGAGAATATGAGCGCTTTGAGCAGAGCAATATGGCCCGGATCGCCGACCTTGGCTTTGAGGGGATCCACTATATTGACGTGATCACCATTCTGGAGCTTCTGAAATGCTACGATCCCAGGCATCCGTGTACCAGGGAGGAGTCAGCCCAGTGGTATAGAAAAATCATGAAGCTGGCCCGGGAGACCTTTGGCGGTTTTTCCTCGGAGGGCTGCTATGATTTCGCCGCGTCGGATCTTGACTACATCCTCTATTCCTCTTTCTGCCTGGACAATCAGGGCGGGCCGGCCATCTGCGATGAGGCGATCCCATTCTGGCAGCTGGTCTATCATGGGATCATCCTCTATAACCCGGGAACCTACACTCTGAATTACACGGCGAAGGACACGGATCATCGCCTGAAATATTTCGAATTCGGAGGAAGGCCCCTGGCGGTGTTTTACGCCAACTTCTGTGACAGCCATTGGATGGGACGGGAGGATCTGCTTTGCGATACTGACGAGCAAATGCGTGAAAGCGTGGCCCGTGTAAAGACAATGGCGGAGGATTATGAGCTTCTTCGCTGTGTCCGTTACGCGTTTATGGAGCAGCATGACAAGCTTGGGGAAGGGAAATACCGCACCCGCTATTCCAACGGTATAGAGGTGGAGGTGGACTATCATGCCAAAACCTTTCGAATTATACAAAAATCATAGGTAAAATAAAAGAAAAATTTTATTTATCATACGATTTCTTGCGATTTTTCGAAAATTTGCAGTTTTGGACAATAAATTTGCCGCTTGATGCAATTTACTTTATGCCCAAAAAGGAATACTATAATCCTGTAAATGCTGAGCATATTCGCTAAAAGACGAGCCGGCTGTGTTTTGCATTTAAATATTAATCAGGAGGGAAAACAATGAAGACCAGAAACTTGATCGCGCTGATTCTCGTACTCGCCATGGCATTGGCAATGACAGGATGCGGCAGTTCCAATGCTCCCGCCAAGTCAGACGCACCCGTATCACAGGAAACGCCCACAGAAAAGGAAGTTATCTCGATTGATTCCACAAAGCCTGCGGATACCGGCATCATCCGCGGCGGCACCCTGACGATTGCCAAAACAATGGACATGACAAACAACGGCTTTGACATCACCCACACCACCTATATTCAGGCAGACGCCTATGTCATGGATCAGATTCTGGAGACCCTGATTGATATTGATGGACAGGGCAATTACGTTCCCCGTCTGGCAGAATCCTGGGAGTTCACCGGGGACGGCCTGGGCTTAAAGCTGAAGCTCCGTGAGGACGTGACCTACTCCAATGGCACCAAGTTCAATGCCGAGGCCTGCGCCAAGGTTATGAACTACTACATCTCCGAAGAATGCAACCACTTCTCCAAGGCTGCCGACCTTGCCCTGATCGTTGGCGTGGACGCGCTTGACGAATACACCATCCAGGTTAACACCTCCGCTCCCGACGCAGGCCTGCTGACGGAGATTGCCGGCGGCTCCTTCATGCTCTGCGCTCCTGAAAACATTGACAACGGTGACTTCGCCACCAATCCCATTGGCACCGGCCCCTTCGTCCTGGCTGAGTACGCGGAAGGCGACCATATTACCATCAAGGCTCGCGGCGATTATTACCGTATGGGTGAGGATGGCAAGCCCCTGCCTTACCTGGATGAGATCGTTTACAAGATCCTGCCGGATGACGCCGCGAAGGTTGCCAATCTGCAATCCGGCGATGTGGACGGCATTGACATTCAGTCCTCCTCCAACTCCGCGCTGACCTGCATGGGCATGGACGGCATAACCACCTATCAGCCCAACTACAACATCAACTTCTGGGCAGGCTTTAACTTTGAGGATGAAATGCTGTCAAAGCTGGAGGTTCGCCAGGCCATTGCCTACGCCATCGACCGTCAGGAGATCGTAGAGGTCGTCTTTGAGGGACTGGCCACCACCACACCCTTCTTCTCCCGTGAGGATCAGGGCTGGTATGATTCCTACGCCGGAATCAATGAATATAACCCCGAAAAGGCAAAGGAACTGCTGGCTGACGCCGGTTATCCCAATGGCATCAGCGTTACCATCTCCTGCATCTCCCGTGAGCCGGACAACACCATTTTGCAGCTGATGCAGGCCCAGATGGCCAAGGCCGGCATTACACTGAACCTGGAGCCTATGGAGCGTACCGCATGGCTTGCCAAGGCGAAGAATGATCTGGACTATCAGATGCTGGTGGGTCAGAACGGAAATGCCGGTGTTGACCTGAGCCGTCAGCTGAAGGATCCCTTCGTCACCTACAACATTCTTGCCATACCTGAGGCAGTTACCTCTCAGGAAATGTATCAGACCCTGAAGACCATTACCGATGTGGAGGAGCGCAACGCGGCCACAGCGGAGCTGCAGAAATATCTGCATGACAATGTTCTGAAGCTGCTGCTGTGCCAAAGCTACAGCTATTCTGCCTTCGGCAACCATGTCAAAAATGTCAGCCTGACATCCTTTGGCTCCTATAACTTTGCGGAAACCTATATCGAGAAGTAATCATCCGCCAGAGCTAAATATGTAAGGAAAGCGGAGCGTACTGTAGAATACTCTGCAGTACGCTCTTTTTCTACCTGAACCAAGGAGGAACGAGCTTGTTTTCAACCATTATTAAGAAAATATTGACCGTGATTCCAGTGCTTCTTGTGGTCAGCATCATTTTGTTTCTCCTGCTGAATGTGATGCCCGGTGATGCGGCGGATTCCATGGCCGCCGCGGACGCGACCGCGGAGGAAGTGGAAGCACTGCGTGAATCGATGGGTCTGAATGCCCCGATTTATGTGCAGTACCTGAGGTGGCTGAAAAATGTGTTAAAGGGTGATTTCGGGGTCTCTTTGCTCAATGGCGCCTCGGTCACAGAGAAAATTGTAACCCGTCTGCCTGTTACCGTGGAGCTGACACTGCTGTCCATGGTGATTGCGGTAGCGATTGCGCTGCCTATGGGCGTTTTGTCCGCCACCCACCGCAACGGGATTTTGGACAGTGTGGCCAGCTTTGTCTCCATGATCGGCGTTGCCGTGCCCCACTTCTGGCTGGCAATGATGCTGGTTCTCCTGTTTGCCGTGAATCTGCACTGGCTGCCCGCATCGGGCTTTACGCCCATCGGGGAGAGCCTGGGCGACAATCTGCGGAGGATGATCCTGCCTGCCTTCTCTGTGGGGCTGGGCTTCGCGGCAACTGTCATGCGTCAGACGCGCTCCAATATGATCGATGTTATGAACGCGGATTATATCAGCACCGCAAAGGCAAAGGGTATGTCCAACGGCGTGATCGTGTGGAAGCACGGTGTTCGCAATGCTTTGATCCCCGTTGTCACGGTTATCGGGATGCAGACCGGCCGCCTGTTTGGCGGGGCCATTGTTATCGAATCGATCTTCGGACTGCCTGGCTTGGGAACCGCCATTGTACAAAGCATTTTCTCCCGGGATTACCAGATGACAATGGGCTGCGTAATGATGATCGCGATTATCATTATCCTCATCAATACGCTGGTGGATGTTTTGTATGTGGTGATCGATCCCAGAACCCGTACTGCCAGAAAGGGTGGTGCCAAATGAATGAGACTGTAAAATCCCGATCCAATGCCCAGAAGATCCTCCGGCGTTTTTTCTCCCGGAAGCTTGCGGTTTTCGGACTGATCATTGTGGCTGCCATTGTGGTATATGCGATTTTCGGCCCCTTGATCTGCCAGTTTACCTTTGACGAGACCAATACGCCGGACCGCTATCAGGGGCCAAACGGCGTTCATTGGTTCGGAACAGACGATCTGGGCCGTGACGTATTTGCCCGGGTGGTGGATGGCGCCGGAATAACGCTGAAGGTGGCCTTTAGCTCCAGCCTGCTGGCCCTGGTTGTTGGAACGGTTCTGGGCCTGATTTCCGGGTACATCGGAGGCTTGCTGGATGAAATCGTGTCCGGCTTTATGAACTCCCTGTGGGCGCTTCCCACCATCATTCTGGCAATGGCCATCAATGTGGCCCTGGGAACCAGCCTGGTGAATATCCTGCTTTCCATTGGCATTGTGAATATTCCCGGCTTTTACAGAATCGTCCGCAGCCGGGTGATCTCCATTAAAAATATGGACTACATCATGGCTACCAGAGCGGTGGGCCAGGCGACGCCCGCGATCATCTTCAACCATATTTTGCCGAACCTGTTGTCCACACTGATCGTGGAAGCGACGCTGTGCTGCTCCAAAGCCGTCATTGCCGAGTCAAGCCTGTCCTTCCTGGGCCTTGGGGTTCAGATTCCCCACGCTTCCTGGGGAACGATGCTGAAGGCGGGGTATCCGCTGATCAGCCGGGCGCCCTGGATCTGTATTATTCCGGGCCTGTTCATTATGATGCTGGTTCTGGGACTGAATTTCCTGGGTGACGGGCTTCGGGATGCCTTCGATGTCCACCTCAATGCGGATTAAGGGGGAGCAATATGGAATCCAATACGACAAATATTCTGGAAATTGAAAACCTTTCTACGGCCTTCCTGTTCAGCGGAAAGCCTGTGGCGGTAACAAAGGATGTTACCTTCCATGTAGGACGGGGTGAGATCCTGGGCATTGTGGGAGAGTCGGGATCGGGAAAATCCGTGACAGCCAAAACGGTCATGCGTCTGCTGCCCTCTCCCCCCAGCTCTGTGCTGGCCGGGTCCATCCGGCTGGACGGAGAGGATGTGCTGGCCCTTTCGGAGCGGCAGATGCAGAATTTGAGAGGAAACAAGGTGGCAATGATTTTCCAGGAGCCTATGACCGCCCTCAATCCCGTTTATACCTGCGGAAATCAGATCGTGGAAGCAATTCAAAAGCATCAGAAGGTAAACAAAAAGGAAGCAAGGCAGATCGCGCTTGAAATGTTGAAGCTGGTAGGCATTCCCATGCCGGAGCAGCGGATGAAGGCCTACCCCCATGAGCTGTCCGGCGGTATGCGTCAGCGGGTAATGATCGCCATGGCCTTGTCCTGCAAGCCGGAGCTGCTGATCGCGGATGAGCCTACCACAGCGCTGGATCCCACCATTCAGGAGCAGATCCTGGAGCTGATCCGGGAGCTCCATAAGAAAACGGGGATGTCCGTAATGTACATCACCCATGATTTGGGCGTGATTGCGGAAACCTGCCAGCGGGTTGTTGTCATGTATGCCGGTATGGTACAGGAGATCGCGGAGGTTCACGATCTGTTCCACAACACCCTGCATCCCTATACCATGGGCCTGATGAAGGCAATGCCCAGACTGGGAGATAAAAAAAGAAGACTGTATGATATCAAGGGTGTCGTGCCCCATATCACCGACATGCCATCGGGCTGCCGGTTTGCTCCCAGATGTCCCTATGCTACGGAACGGTGCAGGGCCCAATGCCCTGACATTGTGGACGCGGGAGAGGGCCATATGGTTCGCTGCTTCCGCTATTGTGAAATAAAGGAGGGCTGAAGATATGGAGCTAGTCAATGTTCAGCACCTGAAAAAGAGCTTCCCTGTGACCAGGGGACAGTTTATAAAGAAAACAGAATGGTATAAGGCAGTAGATGATGTGTCCTTCCACATTGACGCCGGTGAGACCTTTGGCCTGGTGGGAGAAAGCGGATGTGGAAAAACCACGGTTGGAAAGTCGATTCTGCGGCTGATCGAGCCCAGTGGGGGCGACGTATATCTGGAGGGCAGAAATATCTGCCAGATGGATAAGGAGCAGCTGCGTGCCGAACGAAAAAATATGCAGATGGTTTTCCAGGATCCGTACAGCTCCCTGGATCCCCAGAAGCGAATTATGGATATTATCGCCGAGCCGCTGAAGGTTCACAGGCTGGCTTCCGGAAAGGGAGAATATCGGGATGAGGTGGAGCGGCTGCTGCGCATGGTGGGCCTGAATCCTCAGAACGCGAAAAAATACCCCCATGAGTTTTCCGGCGGACAGCGTCAGCGGATCGCCATTGCCCGGGCGCTTGCGGTCAAGCCGAAGCTGATCGTCTGCGACGAGCCGATCTCCGCTCTGGACGTTTCCATACAGGCACAGATTTTGAATTTGATGCAGGATATTCAGGAGCAGACTGGGATCAGCTATCTGTTTATTGCCCATGGTATGCCGGCTGTGCAGCATATTTCTGACCGTGTGGGAGTGATGTATCTGGGAAAATTGGTGGAAACCGCTAGCTCCATTGGGATTTTTGACAATCCCCTGCATCCCTACACCAGGGGGCTTATGTCAGCGGTCGCCATTCCTGACCCCGATATTCCCCACAGACCCCTGCGTATGAAAGGGGAGATCCCGGATCTGACGACAGACACCAAAGGCTGCCTGTTCTGCGGAAGATGTCCTGAATGCAAGAAAATCTGCCGTGAGGAAATTCCCGAAATGCGGGAGGTGGCACCGGGCCACTGTGTGGCATGTCATCTGTTTGACTGAGGGTACGGCTATGGAAGAGATCAAGAAGATTGACATTCATGTTCACGGGATCCCGGAAGCGGACCTGCTCCGGGCAGACGGGAGCACATATCCGCTGCCTCAGGAGCTGCGAAGCATGTATGACCGGCTGGGAATTGCGTACGGGATCCTGCTCCCGCCGGGTTCTGCCCCGGAGGGAACCGGAGACCGGATGAGTCAACGGGAGGCCCGGCAGCTGGTAGAGAGCCATCCGGAGGTTTACCGGGCATGGTTCTGCAATTTGGATCCAAGGCAGGGCAGCAATGGGCCGGATACGGATTTTACGCGCTACCTGGAATACTACCGGAGCCGGGGAGCGGTTGCCATGGGAGAGGTAACCGCTAATGTGTATCTGGATGACGAACGTATGGTAAATCTGCTGCGCTGCTGTGAAACGGTGGGAATGCCTGTGCTGTTCCATTTCGGAAACATGGGACACGATTACGGCGTGGTGGATGATCAAGGCTTCCCGAGACTGCGGCGGATTATGACACAGCTGCCAAAGCTGAAGGTCATTGGCCACTCTCCGAAGTTCTGGGAGGACATTGGTCAGGTGGAACAGATGATGGAAGAGCTCCCAAATCTCTACTGCGAGTTTTCCTCCATTTCCGGAGGAAACGCGATCCTGGCCGATCCGGAATTTACCTGGGCCTTTTTCGAAAAGTTTCCCGACAGGATTTTCTATGCCACAGACCTGCATTCCCCGGACAATCTGGAAAGGTACGATATTTACCAACGGGTTGTGGATTTCCTGGAGGATGGAAGAAAGAACCGTCGAATTACAGAGGAGAACTACAGAAAAATTTGCAGAGAGAACGCCCTGCGTTTGTTGGAAGGAGCGCTGTAATGGTGAGGTGTCAGGAGATAAAAACGGATGTCCTGGTGATTGGAGGCGGAGCGGCCGGCATGATGGCTTCCATTCACGCGGCAAGAAATGGCTGCCGTGTCATGATGATCACCGAGGGAGCATGCGCTTCTACAGGAATTCTGGGGTTCAATGCGCTGGTTTCTGAAAAGGACAGCCGGGAGCGGTTTTGCGGGGATATTCTGGAGGGCGGCTGGGGACTGAGCGATCCGAAGCTGGTGGAAGTCTTTGTGGATGGAACGCGTCAGGCTGTTCGGGAATTGGAGGCACTGGGGATTTCCTTTGATAAGGCCTCGGACGGATCCTATCATTTGCTTCAGCCACTGGGGTGCAGCGTCCCCAGACTGGTTCATTGTGAAAATAAGACCGGTGCCCATTCGTTGATCGCCATGCGTGCAGAGCTGAATAAGCTGGGCGTGACGATATGGGAGCATACCACCGCGTGTGGACTTCGTCAGCTGGAAAGCCGTGTAACAGGCGCCTGGGCATACAGATCCCTTGAGAAGGAGCTGTGGTGTATACGGGCGAAGGCAGTGGTTATGGCCACCGGAGGCGGCCATATGCTCAAAGGCAGCACCTATCCCCTTTACCAGACAGGAGACGGCTACGCCATGGGCTACCGGGCAGGCGCCAGACTGCGGGATATGGAATTCTTCCAGCATGAGCCCTGCCGGGCAATCTGGCCCAAGCCTTTGGGGATTTCCACAACACTGCTGGCAAAGGGCGGAAGGCTGACCAATGCTATGGAGGAGCGGTTCGTCTTGAAAACGTATCCCAGCGAAGGCTCTGTTTCCAAGGATGAACTGGCAAGGCTTGTGGGCCTGGAAATAAAAGCGGGTCGGGGAACACCCCACGGAGGGGTCTGGCTGGATCTGACCGATTTGCCGGAGGATGAGATCCGAATCCATCACGCGCTGTATTATCAGCGATTTATCAATGAAGGCATCGATCTGTGCAGGGAACGGGTGGAGGTAGCGCCTGCGGCACACTCGATCATGGGCGGACTTTGCGTGGACGTGAATTGCGGTACGGATGTACCGGGCCTGTATGCGGCGGGAGAAGCCATGGGTGGACTGCATGGCGCCTGCCGTCTGGGCGGGAATGCCGGGGCTGAGGTTTATGTCTTTGGCGCCATTGCCGGGAGAGCCGCGGCGGAATATGCCCGAAAGGTTAAAAATTGGGATGAGGAAAAACCTGCCCTGGCATGGGAGGTGGATCCTGCCGCGGAACCCACCGAGGCATATACGCAAATGATAGCGCAGGCCCGTTCTGTTCTGAGCGAAGCCATGGGCCCGATCCGTGAAGGAGAATCTCTGCGGACAGCAGCAGGGCGGCTTCGGGATCTGGAGCTTGAGCCAAGAGCACCTATGCGCATAGAGGATTGGATCACCTGCATGAAGGCCCGGAATCTGCTTCTGGTGGGCGGGATCATGCTGGCATCCGCGGAGCAGAGAAGAGAGTCCAGAGGCGTTCATTTCCGTGAGGACTATCCGGAGCGGGACGACCTCCGGTGGAAAAGGAGCATTCTGATATCCGGGTAAGCTTGGTGTGAAGGTGGGAAAGGGATGTGAACTGTACCGTAACCCGTTATGATAAGGCGCTGGCTGATTTGCTCTGGCAGGAGCATACAGGGCTTGTCCTTGGGATATATCGAAAATGCTTTCATCTGCTTTTGGACGACGGAAGAGTCGTTACCGTATTCGCGGATGAAAAGAGAACGATGCCCATGTCTCTTTACACCGATATATCCGATTTGGAAACCTTTGCGTGCCTTCCCCTGGAGGAAGGACAGGCAGCTTCCTTTCAAAAAAACCATTTGCGGATTCCCGACGCAAGCTTTTTCTGCAAGCTTGGCGGAACAGAAGTAAACCTGCTTCGGCCATCGCTTCCGGTGCCACATGGCACCGATCTCCTTCAGGAGGCGCTGCTGCGGTTCGGGAAGGCCAATGGTGAGGGCCGATGGCTGCGCCCATGGTGTGATCATGTATCGCGGAATGCGCGCCTTCCGAAGAAAGCCAATCTGCTTGATCGTATGGACATGCTGATGAAGGCAATCGATTTTGGCGGCGATGGGATTTGGACCGGTCTTATGAACACGGTAGGGCTGGGGATCGGATTGACGCCCTCCGGGGATGACATGATCTGCGGTATGGCGGCAGCCGCGTGGCTTTACTGGCCGGAGATGCGTAAGCAGCCTTTTCTGTGCACGCTGAGCCGGTTCTGCCAGAAACTGGGATGGGAGCGAACCACACGGCTCAGCTGCCAGCAGCTGGAGCTGACAGCGCGGGGCGTCTTATCCGACCCTGTTTTCCAGCTGGGGGAAGCGCTCAGCGTGGGACAAGGGGAATTGGTGGATTGCGCGACAATGGATGTCATCCAATATGGCAGCAGCTCCGGTACGGAATTGTGCATGGGGTTTCTGGCGGGTATGGATATGGCGGTGAGATATTGGGAAAGTGAGGGGAAAAGATATGGTAACAAAGAACTATGTCATCAAAAACAAATACTATGACTCGGTTATGCTGATGAAGCTGGCAGGAGAGCTGGGCAGATCAGAAGGCGTCACGCAGCTGACCGTGGGGATGGGTACCCCATTGAATAAGGATACCATGAATGACCTGAATCTGCTGCTGGCGGAAGGCCGTGAGGCCAGCCCCAATGACCTGATTATTGCAGTGGAGGCAGAATCGGATGCGGTGGCGGAGCGCCTCAGGGAGACCTACCTGGGACGGCTGAAAAAGGCCAGGGGAACCGGGAAAAATGAATTTGCGACCCTGGATATTATGGGCAGGTATGTAAAGGATCGGAATTTGGCCGTTATTTCTCTGGCGGGTGAATTTGCCGGAATGGAGGCAAAAAAAGCGCTCCAAATGGGCATGGACGTGTTTATGTTCAGTGACAATGTACCGATTGAACAGGAGATTGAGTTAAAGACATACGCCCGGGATCATGGACTGCTGATGATGGGCCCCGACTGTGGGCTGTCGTTTATTAACGGTGTGGCGGTTGGCCTTTGCAGCAAGGTGCGCCGGGGGAAGATCGGGATCGCGGCTGCCTGTGGCAGCGGTATGCAGGAGGTCATGAATATTGTCCATAGACACGGCTTCGGTATCAGCCATGCAATCGGTGTTGGCGGACGGGATTTGCAGGACGCCGTAGGCGGCATTACCATGCTGCAAAGTATGGATATTCTGGAATCCGACCCGGATACCGCGGTAATCGTGCTGATCTCAAAGCCGCCCCAGCCCAATACCATTGAGAAGATCCTGGCGCGAGTCCGCGTCTGCCAAAAGCCTGTGGTTGTGCAATTTATCAATGCGGATCTCACAGGGCTGGATCTGGGCCATGGGGCTATCTCTGATACCTTTGAGAATACGGCCAACCTGGCCATTGCCCTTTCTCAGGGAAAATCCTATTCCATTCCCGATGAGGATACAAGGTACCGGGAGGTCGCTGCTTTGGCTGAGGCGGAGGCCGGTCGTATGGCGCCGGAACAAAAGTACCTGCGGGGAATTTATTGCGGAGGCTCTTTGGCGGAAGAAACGCTGACGCTGGCCCAATTCAAGCTTGGCCCGCTTTATGGAAACATTGCGTTTTCTCAGGAATATATGTTGGCCGACCCCACTGTCAGCGTGAAAGACTGTATGATTGACATTGGCGCTGAGACGTTCACCATTGGCCGTCCTCATGTTGCCATTGACCCGGCCCCGAGAATCGAGCGATTCCTTCAGGAGGCGAGAGACCCGGAAACAGCCGTCATTCTCATGGATTTCCTGCTGGGATACGCCCTGTGTGACGACCCCGCCGGAATGATGGTGGACGTGATCCGGCAGGGCAAGGCTGAGGCCGAAGCCCAGGGACGTTATCTGAGTGTGATCGCGTCGATTTGCGGCTCGGATCTTGACCCGCAGAATTTTGATGTGCAGAAGAAGCTGCTGGAGGACTGCGGCGTTATTGTAATGGAGAATAACGGAGCAGCCAGCCGTCTGGCAGCCTCCATTATCGCGTACAGAAGGGAGCGGCAAAAATGAAGGAATCCGGTATTTTTTCCGAACCAATTCGGGCGGTGAACATTGGCGCACGGCTGCTGGGAGATGCGCTGGTGAGCCAGAAGGCGGATGTGGTGATGATCGACTGGCACCCTCCGAAGGAAGTGCATCTCAGTCCTGAGATTCTAAAAATTCTGGAGAAAATGGAGTGATGATCATGAATACAAAGTCTGTTGCAAAGGAAATCCAACTGGCCAACGAGAAGGTGATAGACTTCCTGCAAAACAGCGATCCCTATTGGGTCGGCATGAAGCCCGCCATCGAAGTGGTTCCGGACATGAAGGAAGGAATCATTCTCCACTCCGGCCCGGATATTCCCTGGGAGGAGATGTGTCAGACCCAGCGGCAGGGTGGAATTAACGGCGTGCTGTATGAAGGATACGCCAAAACCCCGGAAGAAGCGGAGGCGATGCTGAAAAGCGGAGAGATCACCTTCGCGCCCGGCAATGACTACCATATTGTGGTTCCCGGTTCCGGAATCGCCACGCCCCACATGGTCATGAATGTGGTGGAGGATCGATACTCCGGTGTAAAGGGCTTTTGCGCCCCCTTTGAAGGCCCCAACCGCGGCGGCCTGGCAGGATGGGGCATTTACAATGAGGCCATCCATGCCCATCTGAATCTGATGCGGGATACCATTGGCCCTGCCATCACCAGAATGCTGGAAAGTGTCGGCGGAATGGGCCTGAAGCGGATCATGGTCCGCGGTGTGGAAATGGGCGACGAGCTTCACAGCAGACAGGATGCCTGCGGCCTGATCCTGACCAACGAACTGGCAAAAATGATCTTTGATACTGAGACCATGCGCGCCGAGGAAAAGAAGCTGTGCATGGATCTGATTTTTGGCACGGTGCGGTTTTTCCATCCTCTGGGCATGGCATCCGCAATGGCTGCTTTGGAAACGGTACGAAATATTCCCTATTCCACGGTGGTTACGGCCATGGAAGGCAACGGGGTTACCTACGGGATCAAGGTCTCCGGCTGCGGCAATCAATGGTTTACCGCGCCTGCCCCCCGTCTGGAGGGCGAACTGGTGGCATCGGATGTCAAGGCCGAGGATGTCCTGCCCTGGATCGGGGACAGCTGTATGCTGGAAGCGGTGGGCCTGGGCGGCAGTGCCGCGGCGGCGGCGCCCGCAGTTTTGAGAAGCCAGGGTCTGAGCTGGATGGACGGCATAGAACGCAGCCGCAACGCGGAACAGATCACCCTGGCGCGGCATGAGTCCTATCTGATCCCCGCGTTGGACTATCAGGGCTCTCCCCTGGGCATTGACATCCGAAAGGTTCTTCGCACCGGTCTGGAGCCTGTCATTCATGGAGGCATGATCTCCACCAGCGGCAAACGGCTTGGCGCCGGTGTGGCCCATGTGCCCATGGGCTGTTTTGAGGCAGCGATCCTTGGCTATGGAGAAAGATATGGTTTGAAGGATGAATAGAAAAGACATCATTCTCGTGGTGAATGTGGGCAGTACATCTTTTAAATATAAGCTGTTTGATATGGCAGAGGGGAGGTGCCTGGCGAAGGGGAAGACCGAAAATGTCTTCACAGCTGCTGCGCGGTATACCTGGCAGAACGGACAGCAGCATGGAAGGGAGACACTGGACGCGTCGGCAGGCTACGAGCGGTGTATTCAACGAATGCTTGCGGTGCTGACGGACGGATCCACAGGGATGATCCCGGGACTGGAGGCCATTGGAGGCGTGGGCTTTAAGGCGGTTCTCGCGGGAAGGATCAATTATCCGGCGCTGGTTACCGAAAAGCTGCTCCAGGAGATGGAGAAATACGCGTTTGTGGCGCCGGCGCACAATCCGCCGTACATTGCGGCCATGCGAACCTTTGGAGAGCTTATGCCCGACACACCTCTGGTAGCTTCCTTTGAAACAGGGTTTCACCGCACAATTCCTGAGGCCGCATATGTATATCCGTTCCCGGAGGTGTACCGTGAAAAATACGGACTGCGAAAATATGGGTTCCATGGTGCCTCCCACAGCTATGTGGCGTGGAAAGTGAACCAGCTGATGGGCAGGGAGAATCCGCGGATCATCAGCTGTCATCTGGGAGGCAGCTCCTCACTGTGCGCCATTCGGAATGGAAAGTCATTGGATACGACCATGGGCTTTTCCCCCCAGGCAGGGCTTCCCAACAACAACCGCAATGGGGATCTGGATGTGTTTTCCGTGCTGTATCTGATGGAGAAGGAAAATCTGACACCGGCGCAAATGCGGGAAATTCTCAGCGTGGACAGCGGCTTGCTGGGTCTTTCCGGAATCAGTGGAGATATGCGGGTGCTCAAGGAGAGCACAGATCCCCGGGCAAAGATGACCATTGCGCATTTTGTGTACTGCATTAAGAAGAACATTGGCGGGCTTCTCACACAGATGAACGGGGTGGACGTCATTACCTTTTCCGGGGGAATCGGAGAAAATGACAGCGATTTGCGTCAGATGATCTGTAAAGATATGGAATCCTTTGGCATACAGCTGGATCCGCAGGCCAACCGGTTGGCTACAGGCAATTTGCCTGGGGATGGCGCGGTGATCTCAGCGGCGGATGCCAGGGTAAAAATCATGGTGCTGCCCACCGATGAAGAGTGGATGGTGGCAATGAACACACGAAGGGTCATAGGCCAGGAGGTACAGAATGAAAGCTGCTGAAGGGATTTACTGCGCGTTGGTCACGCCGCTGAATTCCGATGAATCCATTGACATAGCCGGAACCGAAAAGCTGGTGGAGAAGGTTCTGACCGGGGGAATCCACGGCATTCTGGCTTTGGGCTCCACCGGCGAGCAGATCGCCCTCACGGCGGCGGCTAAGGAGACCTTCCTGAAGCGGCTGCGCCGGAATATTCCGGCGGAAACCCCAATGATGGTGGGCTGCGGCGCAACCTCCACCAGGCTGGCCATTGAAAACTGCCTTCAGGCAGAAGAATGTGGCGCGGACGCCGTGATCGTGACGGCTCCCTGCTTCTATCCCTTTGGGGAGGATTCGCTGGTGAAATACTATGAGGAGATTGCCCAGGCGACCCGCTTGCCTGTATATCTTTACAATATCTCCCGATTTGTGGGTACAAAGCTGACGGCATCCCTGGTATCCAGACTTGCGGCGGATCCCAGAATCCAGGGGATCAAGGAAAGCGACCGGGATGAGCAGCTGGTGCGGGAGCTGGTGGCCGCGACCCGGTTCAGAGAGGATTTTTCTGTAATACAGGGAAGTGACCGGATCTTTTTAAAGAGCTTCCAATGGGGCTGCAAGGCAGGCGTTACCGTGGTCGGGAATGTGGCGCCCTCACTGGCTCCCCGGCTGTACCAGGCATGGAAGGACGGCAACGAAGCGGAGGCGGAAATCCTTCAGAAAAAGCTGCTGGACTATGTGGCGGTGATCACCTCCCAGGGACGCTATCCCCAGGAGCTGAAGGTGATATTGGAGCATATGGGAGTTTGCGGCGATACCATGACATCCCCTTACCTGTCATTCACTGACCAGCAAAAGGATAGCATTGTTTCACAGTGGAAAAGGCTATGTTCCTGTTATTAAAAACGCTCATTTTTATGTAACGGAGGAAAGCGATTATGGAAGAAAATAAGATGTTCATGCGAAGCAAATGGGATTTTGGCGTTGCCAGCGTCAAACGTGATGGTATGCTCTATGGCATGGGATATACAAAGGAAGAGGTAAAGCGCCCCTACATCGCCGTTGTGAACTCCTGGAATGAATACAATCCCGGGCATGTACATCTGCGTGAGGTCGCGCAGCGTGTTAAGGATGGCATTCGGGAGGCCGGCGGCCTTCCCTTTGAGGTCACCACCACCGGTATCTGCGATGGCATGGTACTGAAGGATCCCCGGTATATTGAGCTTCCCAGCCGAAACCTGGTGGCGGACGAGGTGGAGCTGAATGTGGAATCCAATATGTTCGACGGCATGGTTCTGCTTTCTACCTGCGATTCTGTGGTTCCGGGCCAGCTGATGGCAGCGGCACGATGCGACATCCCCACGATTATGGTGACAGGCGGCTATATGCCCAACGCCTGCTTCCGGGGCAGGGAGCTGAATTTAACCGAGATCTCGTCCACGGTCGGCAAGGTCGTGGAGGGCTCCTATCCCAGAGAGGACTTCGATGAGATGGTATATGCCGGGCACTATGGCTGCGGCGCCTGCGGTACCATGACGACTGCCAGCTCTATGTGCTGTGTGGCGGAGGCAATGGGTATGACGCTTCCCGGAAACGCCACCATAGATGCCTGCGACAAGCGTCTGGGCGCTATGGGCTACGAAGCCGGTAAGGCCGTTATGGAGATGGTAAAGAAGGGCATCACTGCCCGGGACATCATTACCGAGGAGGCCATTAAAAACGCCATTATCACCGACATTGCCATTGCCGGCTCGACCAACCTGCTGCTGCATCTGCCGGCAATTGCCCATGAGGCAGGCCTGGATCGCAACTGGTGGGAATACTTTGATGAAATGTCCCACAAGATCCCCTGGCTGGTGGGCATTGCGCCCAGCACCAAATATTCCTTCCGGGAATGGGATCGGGCCGGAGGAATGCGGGGCGTCCTGAAAAACCTGCTTCCGGTGCTGCATGGAGACTGCATGACCGTCAACGGCAAGACGATCCGGGAGAACAACGAAAACGCCCCGATTTACGATACAGACATCATTCGTTCCCTGGACAATCCCTTAATGAATGACGGAGGGATCGCGGTGCTCAAGGGCAATATCGCGCCGGAGGGAGCCATTGTAAAATCCGCCGCGGTTCATGAGGGCCAGATGCACTTTGAAGGAATTGTCAAGGTGTATCATGAAGTGGATGACGCAACCAGGGATCTGCTTGCCGGAAAGATCGTACCCGGCGACGCGGTGGTGATCCGTTATCTTGGCCCCAAGGGACGATTTGGTACCACGGCATTTACCTTCCAGAAGACCATCGCCGGTATGGCAAGCCTGAAAAACAGTGTTGCCATTATTACGGACGGCCGGTTCTCCGGCGGCACCTCCGGACTTTCCATAGGCTACATTGCGCCGGAAGCCGCCATTGGCGGCCCCCTGGCAGCGGTAGAGAATGGGGATAAGGTGATTATCGATATCCCCAATCGGACGATTCACCTTGACGTTCCCCAGGATGTGATTGACGCCCGATTGGCGCGGGTGCACTGGGAGCCGACCTTGAAGGATGTCAAGCCCATGCTGCGCACCTTCGTGAACAGTGTAACCTCCACCTCCAAGGGCGCTACCTGGAAGTAATCGCCGTATTTTTCCGCGGCCAACAGCAATGTTCCTGAGACTGACAATCTCAGGAACATTGACAATTGAGGATTGCAATTGAACCAGTGAAAGGGGTATAATAGAGATGGAAAGTGGGAACACCCGTCCTGTAGCGATGGTTACAGGCGCAACTCAGTATACAGGCTTTGCCACAGCAAAGCTCTTTGCCCAGAGAGGTTACGATGTCTGTGTTACCTCCAGAAGCTATGAGAAAGCACAGGCAGCGGTGCGGAGGTTGTCAGAGGCCGTACCGGAGGCGAAATTTCTTCCGGTACAGATGGATCCGCCGAATGTGGCGGAAACCACAGCGGCCTTTGAAAGCGTCAGAGCGGCTTTCGGACGGCTGGATGTGTTCGTTGCCAATGCCTGCGCGATTTGCCGTTATAAAAGCATTCTCAGCACCACAGAGGAGGTCTTCGACAGCGTTGTCAATGCCAACCTGAAGGGATACTTCTTTGGAACTCAGGCGGCGGCAAAGCTGATGATTGAGACAGGGATCAAGGGACGCATCGTGCTCATTGGTTCTGTCCATTCCCGGGGAGCTCTGCCAAACCGCATTCCCTATGCCATATCCAAGGGCGGTATTGAGGTCATGACCCGAAACTGCGCTTATGAGCTGGGAAAATATGGAATACGGGTGAATTGCGTGGTAGCCGGTGCCATCGTCAATCAGCAATTTGTGGAGCAGACCGAGGAGGAGAAGGAGCAGCGCAGGGCAAATTGGCCTCTGGGCCGGGAGTCCTATCCCGAGGATATCGCGAAGTCCGTGTATTTCCTTGCCTCCGAGGAGGCTTCCACCATAACCGGAACAGGCCTGGTGGTGGACTCCGGCGTGTCCGCATGTCTGCTGCAATATCAGAAGAACTGGGAAAGCATTGGGTAGGGATCCCCGGAATCGGGCTTGACTGTCAGCCTCCGCCGATTTCATGAAAGGGTTCTCAGAGGCCTCCAGGAAGGTGAAGATATGGTTTCTGTTTTAATTATGGATGATAATAAGCCCATTGCAATGCATATTCTCCATGCCATCCCCTGGGAAGAGCTGGGCTGCAAGGTAGTAGCGGTACTGCATAACGGTGTTTCCGGAAGAGAAGCGATTGAACGGTTCAAACCGGATCTCATCATTACAGATATTGAAATGCCCGGGCTTTCCGGATTGCAAATGATCGAAATGACCCAGAATTGTATTCCAAACAGCAAACTGATCTTTATTTCTGCCTATGAGAAATTTTCCTATGCCCATCAGGCCCTGAAGCTCAATGCCTGCGATTACCTGATAAAACCGTTTACACAGAGCGAGCTGAGAGACGCCGTTGACAAAGCATTGACAGAGCTGAAAAGGGACGAGCATCCGGAAAATACAGAAGACAGCTATTCCCCGATGATGCGCAGCATTCTCGATTACCTTGAAAACGCGGCCTATGATTCCGTGACGTTGGAAATGGTGGCGGATCACTTCGAAATGAGCCCGTCGAAGCTTGGCAGGCTTATTAAAAAAGAGACCAATATGCGCTATGTGGATCTGGTTACAGACATACGGCTCCAGCGGGCCAAGGAGCTGCTCGCGGTTCCCTATCTGAATATTTCGGACATTGCCCAGCGGGTGGGCTACAGCGATTATCTGACCTTTTACAAGGTGTTCGTCCGGAGTGAAAAAATTTCTCCCAGCGAATTCCGGAAGAATTTAAGCGGCGGAAAGGAATGACAGGATGAAAATTAAAATGCGTATTTCTCTTGCCATGATCCTGCTGTGCGTGATGATGATTGCGATGCTGAGCCTGATTTCCCTGATGCAGCTGAAAGAAAGCGTGGAGAAGGAGCGCAACGCAAGCATTGTCAGTACCACCATCCAGACGGGGCTGAGCTTTTCCTATATATCGGATGATATTGAGCATTATCTTTTTGATATCATCCGTTCGGAGGGGATTGCCTCTGTGATGGCCTTCCCTACGAGTACGGGTTCCCGCGCGCTGCAAATCACCCATTTCCTGCAAAGCATAACGGACTCCACGTATTATGTTCAAAGCGCGTACCTGATTAACGAGGAAGACGGGAATATCTTCACCTATTCCGGCGCGGATGCCTTGATTTCTCCTTCGGAATTTGAAAAGAAGTACCAGGAGGGGCTGTTTGATACCCCCAAGGATACCCAGTGGTTTCAGGACGACCAGGGCTACCTGTATGTCAGCAGGGCAATATACAGGATGTATCCGTATAAACGGATTGGCTGCCTGATCGTCCAGATCAACCAGGAGAGTATGTTTGCCATGACCGGTATTCACGGGATCAGCGAAGGAACCCTGTGTATTTTTGACGCGGATCACAACATGGTAATCGAATGGGGCAGCGAGGCAGAAAACAGGGAGCTGCTGCTTACCGCCTATTCCGCGGGAATCCAAAATGTGGACGCTATGGACAGCGTGCGTTACGGGGGCGAGGAGTATAACCTTTACATTCACAGTCAGGGAGCCACGGATTGGCATGTGATGTTCCTGATCAGCCAAAAGGAAAAGCTTGCGTCCTATTATAAAATGAATTCCAGCATAACGGCCATCAGCATTGTGCTGATTGCCATGAGTCTTGTCCTTTCCTATGTGATTTCCTATTCGCTGACAAAGAAAACATCCCGCATGATGCGGCAAATACAGCACATCGGAGAAAACCATCCGGAGGAGCGGATTTCCATTGGGGGAAAGGACGAGATAGCGGAGCTTGCGGGAAGCTTCAATGAAATGCTCGACAAGATTGAGGACATGTATCAGCAGATCCTCAATCAGCAAATAGAACGGGACAATGTCCGCTATGAGCTGCTGGATCTCCAGTTCCGATCCATACAGGCCCAGATCGCGCCCCATTTCATCAGCAACATATTGGGGGCGCTGAACTCCTACGCGGCAGCCGGGGAAACAGACAAGGTGGAACAGCTGGTGGTACATGCCAGCCGATACATTCGAAGGAATATGGACAGCATCGACAAGAAGATGTCCACTGTTGATGAGGAGTTCCGAACCATAGATGAATATATTGCGCTTTATCAGAACGTATTTGGTGAGCCTCAGGTGTATAAAAAGCGTTTCGTGGATGAGGAATGCCGCACGATGATGATGCCCAGCCTGCTGTTGCAGCCGCTGGTGGAAAACGCGCTCAAGTATTTTCGAAATGATGACAATGCGGAACAAACACAGATTTATTTGACGGCACAGCACACAAAGGACAGACTGCTTCTTTGCGTGGAGGATTCCAGCGGCGCACTGCCCCAGGATGTGCTGGACGCGGTGGGGCAAATGATGGCAAAGGGGACGGATTTCTCCAACCGGCTGGGATTTGGACTGTCCGGAATCATCAGGCGCTTAGCGATCCTCTATCCGGACCAGTATACATTCCAGGTGTTTTCACTGCCAAAAAATCATAAACGAATCGAGATCTGTATTCCTGCTGTCACAGACGAGGAATATTACGAAACCGAGGTGCAAAATGACAGAAATAGCAATCAGAAATGAATACCTGATTGCAAAAATCAGAAGCTTCGGCGCGGAGCTGGCAAGTCTGTATGTGATACAGGATGGCACAGAACTGATCTGGGGCGCTGACAGAACCATCTGGGGCCGCAGTTCCCCAACGCCCTTTCCCATTATGGGCGGCTTCCCAAATGATGCCTACACCGTTGGGGGAATTCCCTTTCATATGCAGAAAAATGGATTTGCCAGAACCATGGAATTTGCGGTGACTTCCCAATGCGAAACCGAATGCACCCTGGAGCTGCGCGCCAACCCGGAAACGCTGTGCCAGTATCCTTTTGGGTTTATTCTGCGCGTTACCTTCCAATTGGAAGGCATGACATTAAAAATCCGGTTTGAGGTCAAAAATACGGGAGCGGATCCGATGCCCTACAGCGTAGGCGCTCATACCGGGTTTGTTTGGCCGCGGGGCCATACATGCAAATCCTTCCTTCAATTTGAAAAGCCGGAAACCGTAACCGCCTTTCATCCGGATGGCTCTATGGAGGCTGTGCTGACGGAGAGTGACCGGCTGTGGATGGATACCGACATGTTCGCGAAGGGTGCTTACAGCTCCAATCAGTATGAATCAGAGTGGGTCGAATGGCATCCTGCCGGAAGCAGCTGGCATCTTCGCCTATGGCGCGGCCAGTTTCCCTATCTGACCCTTTGGTCAATGGATCGTGGAGATGCGGAATTCTTATGTATAGAGCCTTCCGTTGCCGCGGGAAATCGGAGCGGTGAAATTTCGGAACGGCCCGGTATGCGGATGATTGCTCCCGGAGGGCGGCAGGAATATCTATGCTGTTACCAGGTGGGCAGGAATGCCGGATATTGGGATAATAATACCCGGTAAAATGGACGGTGTTCTTTTGCTGTTTCTGTAATTTGCGCTCTTTTATTTTGGAGAGCCCTGTGCTATACTATTGTAAAATCCTCTGGAAATCAGGACGAAAGGTGGAAAAATATGGCGGTTCAGGGTATCTCCTTGGCGGCGCTGCTGCTGAGAATTGAAAATTCCATTCCCGATCTGAGCAAATCGGAGCAGAAGGTTGCGCAGTATATTCGGGAAAATCCCAGGGAAATCATTGATCTGTCCGTGGCCGCGCTGGCGGATGCCACCGGGGTATCGGATCCAACGGTGGTGCGTGCCTACAAAAAGCTGGGCTTCAGCGGCTATGAGGATCTGAAATTGACCCTGGCGCAGGCAACCGTATCCCCGGATGAAATCATTCACGAGGAAATCCACCCGGAGGACTCCGTACAGGCGGTTAGAGACAAGGTCTTCCAAAGCGCGCTGCTTGCCCTGCAATTCACACGGGATATGTTGACGCCGGAGCAGCTGGAGGCAGCGGCTCAGCTCCTGATGAACGCCCGGAAAATTGTGATTTTTGGCCTGGGCGGCTCTGCGCCTGTGGCGATGGATCTGCACCATAAGATGCTGCGGCTGGGGCTGGATGCCTCTGTGTATACAGATCCCCATTTACAGGTGATCGCATGCAACTATCTGGATGAGCGGGATGTGGTGTTTGCTGTCAGCCATTCCGGCAGCTCCCGCTGTGTGGTCGATAGCACCCAGACCGCGAAAAAACGGGGCGTTAAGGTGATTACCTTAACCAGCGCGGGAAAAAACCCCTTGTCCAGATTGGCGGATATCAGTCTGAACACCAATTCAAAGGAGACCAGGTATCGGGTGGTGTCAATCGCTTCCAGAGTTGCCGCGTTGACCATTGCGGACTCTATCTATACCTACATTGCCATGCGCACCGATGGCGCCAAGTCTCTGCAAATTGAGAAGAGCATGGAAAGTCTGAAATACTGACACAAACCGCTGCCATTTTACGGCAGCGGTTTGCACGTTGATGGGGTCTGGCGAAATCACTAAATCCAACTCTGTAATTTTGTTACAATTTTTTGCACAAAGACTTGAAAACTCAATTACAATATGGTATATTTAGTACAGATATGTAATACAGATTCAATAATAATCGAAACAAAGTCAGAAATCTGAAATTATATTACATATTCAGAAAGGGAGAAGTACCATGCAAGACAAGTCTTTGATGTTCTACATGATCCGCTCCGAGCTTGAGGACGCGGTTGGTACGGAGAATGTGTCCACCAGGGAGGTGGAGCGGGCGGTCTACTCCGTGGACTATTTCTGGCTGAGCCGCAAGTGGCAGGACGCGGGGGAAATGGGCCCTATGCCGGATGTGATCGTTCGTCCCGGAAGCACAGAAGAAGTATCCAAGGTCATGAAAATTGCCAACTACTATAAAATCCCTGTTACCACCTGGGGCGGCGGTTCCGGAAGCCAGGGCGGCGCCTTGCCGGTGGCAGGGGGCATCCTGCTGGATATGAAGCGGATGGACAAGGTGCTGGATATCAATGTGGAGGCGGGCTACGTCACATGTGAGACCGGTATTATTTTTGCCACACTGGAAGACCGGGTCAACGAGAAGGGGTTCTCCATCATGCACCTGCCTTCCTGCATGACCTGCTGCACCGTGGGCGGCGCGCTGGCCCATAACGGTATCGGTATTCTGTCTACCAAATACGGCAAGATGGACGATATGTGTCTGTCCCTGGAGGTGGTGCTGCCCAATGGCGACATCATCAACACCCTGCCTGTACCCAAGCACTCCTCCGGCCCCAACCTGATTCCCGTCTTTGTCGGCTCCGAGGGCACTCTGGGCATTATGACCAAGGTCAAGTTCAAGATCGTCAGACAGCCTGAGGTCAGAACCCACCACGCTTTCCTGTTCCCGGATATTCACACCGGCTATCAGGCCTGCCGGGAAATCGTCCAGGCGGTGAAGCCCTCCATTATTCGCCTGTTTGATGAGGCGGAGACGGTATCCATTATCAAGAAGATCATCGGCTTTGCCAAGAAGGGCTCCTTTATGAATCTGACCCTGGAGGGCTATGAATCCATTGTGGAAGCGGAGAAGGAGATCGTTCTGAGGATCGTAGAAAAGTACGATGCCCAGTATTTGGGCAACGAGTACGGAGAGAAGTGGTTCGAAAACCGGATCACCTTCTTCTATCCCGACCACATTATGGATCTGCCTCAGATGTTCGGTACCCTGGACACGGTGGCAACCCATGACAACATTGAGAAAATCTATTGGGCCATGAAGCACGCCGTGGAGGATGGCTTCGGGGAATATGGGGTTCGCTTTATCTCTCACAGCTCCCACTGGTATGACTGGGGCGCAATGAATTACTCTCGTTTTATCATTGACAATCCTCCTGAGGATCCCGAGGAAGCCCTGCGGGTTCATAACCAGATCTGGAACGCCGGCGTTCGCGCGGCGCTGGCCAATGGGGGCGTCCTGAACGACCATCATGGGGTGGGACTGAAGCTGTCCCGCCTGGTGAAGGAACAGTACGGCCCTGCCATGCAGGTGCTTCAGGCGCTGAAGAAGGAGCTGGATCCCAACGGTATCATGAACCCCTACAAAATGGGTCTGTAAGAAAGAACAGGAGGTAACAGATATGATAAGTCAGAATGCCCTGCATCATGCTGAAAAGTGCCGTTTCTGCTGGATGTGCCGTCATCTGTGCCCGGTTCAGCACCAGACCGGAAACGAAATCAACACACCCCGGGCCAAGGGCCTGCTGCTGAGCATGGTCAGCAAGAAGGCCCAAAGCTTTGATAAGGACATGGCTCAGGCCATGTATGAGTGCCTTCTGTGTGACGCCTGCACCAATGACTGCGCAACGGGCTACCAGCCGCCTCTGTTTATCCGGGAAGCCCGCACCGAAGCTGTGGTATCCGAGATCGCCCCGGAGCGTGTGATGAACCTGATTGCAAACATAGAAGCGTCCGGCAACATTTTTGGCGTGGAGAAACCCTCCTATGGACAGGATGGTTCGGATGTGCTGGTGTATATTGGAGAAGCCGCGGCCATTCAGGCTCCCAATATGGCAAAGAACCTGCTGGCGCTGCTGGCAAAGGCCGGCGTTTCCGCCAAGGTACTGGAAGAGGAGCCGGCTTCCGGCGTTATGCTGGGTGACCTGATGGGCTATACGGAGGAAGTCCGTCAGCAGGCTGTCGCCTGTGCCCAGGCACTGAACGAGACAAAGCTGCCAGTTGTGGTACTGGACAGCTATGATGCTGAGATCATGACCCAGAAATATCCGGAGTGGGGCTGCGAGATCACCGCGGGCCTTACCACGGCCACCGGGTTTGTTGCCAGGCTGCTGGAAGAGAAGCGGCTGGAAGGGAAGGCTCCTGTGGGAGTCCTGGGCGCTTGCCACGACGATGACCGCCTGGCCCGAACCTTCCATGAGTTCGCGCCCATCCGTGCCATGGCCGGGGCAGCTGGTTATGATCTGACCGAAATGTTCAACCACGAGAAGCTGGCCAAATCCTGCGGTACCACGGTGGCCTGCGGCTATATGCCCGAGCTGGTGAAGCGGATCGCCGGAGGCCGCTGGGAGGATCTGATGCGTACCGATGCCAAGGCAATGCTGGTGGCAAATCCCGAAACATGGCAGTGCTTCAGCCTGTGTGTGCCTGAGGGCTATCAGCTGGTCGACCTTTTCGGCGCTCTTTTGTAAGAAAATATGAAGCACATTCTTGTCTGTGTTAAAGCGGTGCCCGTTTCCTCCTCTGTTGAGGTTGACGGTCAGCATCAGCTGAAACGGGATGGAGCCAGTCTGCAATGGAATATTGCGGATGAGTCCGCACTGGAGGCCGCCTTACGCCTGGCGGACAAGGATGGCCGTGTCACCGTTCTGACCATGGGCCCCGGAAAGCTGGAGGAACCACTAACCCAGCTGCTGGCCAGAGGAGCCAGCCAGGCGGTGCTCATTACAGACCGGCTTATGGCTGGGGCGGATACCCGGGCCACTGCCAGGGCGCTGGCAGCGGCGGCGGAAAAGCTGGGGCCTTTCGATGCCATTTTCTGTGGCTGCAAGGCCATTGACGGGGAAACCGGGCAGGTGCCCGGGGAGCTGGCAGCAGCCCTGAACCTTCCCTGCGTTTCCAACGTGGAAAAGGTCGAAAAACAGGGAACCTCCCTCAGGATGGTCCGGCGTCTGGAAAACAGCGTCCAGCATATGGAGGTCTCCGGCCCCCTGGTGGTCAGCTTCACCAGCTATTGCTATCCTCTGAGGCTGGCGGGAATCCTGGGCATGCGCCGGGCCAGAAAGACACCGGTGGAGATCCTGACGGCTGGAGATCTGGGACTGTCCGCGGAAGCGTGTGGGCTGAGAGGCTCCCTGACAAAGGTGACAGCCATGGAAGCCAGGTTCCCCGGTCTTCGTCAGGGGCCGAAAGTAACGGATGTGGAGGAAGGTGTTCAGGGCTTGTGTGCCATTCTCCGGGAGGTGAAGCCATGACAGAACCTCTGGTTTTATGTCCCTTTGAAATCGATGGGGGCTTGCTGAGCAAGGCTGCCCGGCTTTCCGGCGGAGGCCTCCGGGCCTTGGTGCCGGAAGGGCAGTGGAGAGCCGCTTCAGAGTGGGGAGCCACCCATATTGTGGAACTAAAAGCCCCTGAAATAGCAGATGAAGGCGCCTTTGCCACATTTCTGGCAGAGAAGATCCACCAATGGGGCAGTCGGATCATTCTGGCCCCCGCAACCGTGCGGATGCGAAATATCATGCCCATGCTTGCCTGGCAGCTGAATGCCGGACTGACTGCGGACTGTACAGCCCTGGGTATGGAGGGGAACCAGCTCATCCAAACCCGGCCTGCCTTTGGCAACTCGCTGATGGCGGATATTCAGTCTTTAAGTCCGATCCAAATGGCCACTGTCCGCCCGGGCACCTTTCGCCCGGAGACGCAAAAGGTGGAGGATCCCATTGTGGAAGCTGTTGCCTGTCATCCTTTTGAGCGGGTGAAGCTATTGTCTGTGGAGGGCTTTTCAGACGAAAGACCCTTGTCTCAGGCAGAAATCATTGTTGCCGGCGGAATGGGTATCGGTTCCAGAGAAGGCTTTGAGAAGCTGAAGAAACTGGCAAGAGCGCTTGGAGCGGCGCTGGGTGCGTCCCGAACAGCGGTAGACGCGGGATTTGCGCCCTACCGATGCCAGGTCGGCATGACCGGAATTACGGTATGCCCAAAGCTGTATATTGCGGTGGGGATCAGTGGCGCGGTACAGCATTTGGCGGGCATGTCCGGGTCGGGGAAGATCGTTGCCATCAATTCGGATCCCCGGGCGCCGATTTTTGCGTATGCGGATTATGGTATTGTGGGAGATTGGCAAGCGGTTGTTGACAAACTTCTGGGAGAGCTGGCGCAAGCAGACGCCGGAAAATGAGGCTACGAAAAAGGAATCGGTTTTGCGTATGTCAGATGCCAACAAAGGAAAGGAGTAAACATTATGAATTACAAGAAAGCATATGTTCCTGCCAAGGGGTATACGCCCATTTGCAGAATCGGCCAGTGCAGTCTGAAAAAGCTGGAATTTGGTATCATAGAACTGGACGCGGGGGAAAAGCTGCCGTTCTTCACAGAAGATCGGGAGGTTGCCTTTATCATGCTGGAGGGCCATTGCAACGTTTCCTACAATGGCGAGACCCAGAAGAATATCGGCAACCGGGCCAATGTTTTTGAAAACCGGAAGGCCGAGAGCTTCTATATGCCAAGAGAGCAGCACCTGGAAATCGAAGCCATTGACCATATTAAAATTGCCGTCTGCGGGACACCTGTCTCGGAGAAAACAGAGCCGCAGGTTCTGCGGGAGGAGCATGTGGTGCTGAAGCTCCTGGGTGAGCAGCCCTATCAGCGGGAGACCAGCTTCATCATCGATGGCAACTCCAACGCCAAGGTGCTGACCATTGGAGAGGCCTATTGCACCAAGGGCAACTGGGCCGGGTTCCCGCCCCACAAGCACGACGAGGACAATATGCCAACGGAGTGTATTGCGGAGGAGATTTACTACTTCCTGTTTGATCCCAGCCAGGGCTTTGCTGTGCAGTGCATGTACACCTCCGATGGCTCCATGGATGAAGCCTACCGGGTGAAAAACGATGAGCTGGTAGAGTTCCCCTATGGCTACCACACCACGGTATCCACTCCCGGTTACCAGACCTACTTCCTGTGGCTTATGGCTGGTGACTATCAGGGCTTCAATCGCAGCAATGACCCTGAACACGACTGGATCGGAAAGTGATTTTTTCCTGATTTTCCTCCGGCACCCCGGGAAAACCTGTGTATAGGTTCCCCGGGGTATTCAGAAAAGGATAGGGTTGCATATGGGAAATTATGTTTTGGGCGCGGATATTGGCAGCGGCAGTGTGAAGCTGACGCTTTTAAGTCACGAGGGCATTATCACGGCAACCGCGGGCTGTGAATATCCAACCTATTATCCCCAGGTGGGATGGTGCGAGCAGGATCCGGAGGACTGGTGCCGGGCATTCAGGAAGGCATTGGGGGAGATCCTGCGGCAAAGCGGCATCCAGGCAAAGGAAATCAAGGCGCTATCCTTTGACGCGGCCACCCACACGGCGGTGCTTCTGGATGAGAATGGGGAGGTGCTGCGCCGGGCGATTCTCTGGACAGACCAGCGCAGCAAGGCCGAAGTGCAGGAGCTGAAGGATACCTGCCTGGATCAGATCCTGGAAGAGGTAAAAAATGCCCCTACCACTGTCTGGACGCTGCCCCAGCTGATGTGGGTGCGCAGACATGAGCAGGGGACTTGGGAAAAGATCCGCCATATTCTCTTTGCCAAGGACTATTTGCGCTATCGCATGATCGGAACCATGGAGACGGACACCATTGATGCGGCCGGTTCCATGTTCTACGATGTAGGACGGGAATGCTGGTCGGAGGCGCTATGCGCGGTAGGCGGCATCCAAAAGCAGTGGCTGCCAAGACTGCGCAAGCCTACAGATGTGGCAGGTATTGTTACCGGAGAACGTGCTGAGGAATTTGGACTTGCAGAGGGAACCCTGGTTCTGGTCGGAACTACGGACACGGTAATGGAAGTCTTTGCGGCAGGCAATGTTGAACCGGGCCACGCCACGGTAAAGCTTGCAACCGCGGGACGGATTTGTGTCGTAACGGATCATCCGTTGGACTCCCAATTTATCTTTAACTATCGTCATGTGGTACCGGGGCTGTGGTACCCTGGTACGGCAACTGCCAGCTGTGCTGCCAGCTACCGCTGGTATCGGGATGCCATAGGCCGGGAACCATTTGAGGATCTGAATGCTCCGGCAGAAAAAATTCCGCCGGGGAGTGACGGACTGATGTTCCATCCCTACCTCAACGGTGAATTGACACCCTATAATGACCCCGATCTGAAGGGCAGCTATACAGGCATTGGCTCTATCCACACCACAGCCCATTTCACCCGGGCAACACTGGAGGGTGTTGCCATGAGCCTGAAAGACTGCCTGAACACCCTCAACGGCTTGGGGGTGGAGATGAAACGGGTTCGTGTGATTGGGGGCGGCGCGAAGGGAATGCTTTGGCGGCAAATCGTGGCGGATGTGCTGGGACTGGAGCTGCAAAAGGTCAAGGTGGACGATTCCTCCTTCGGCACGGCCATGCTGACGGCGGTTGGTATTGGCTGGTTTGACAGCTTTGCCCAGGCGGCGGAGACCTGCGTCCGGATCGACTCGGTTTCCAGGCCGGATCCGGAAAATCAGAAGGTATATGAGAAACTCTTTGAGAGATACAAGGCAGTGCACGATGCTCTGGCTCCCATTTATCGGGGGTAAATCCTTGTAGATTCCATTTTGAAGCTTTCGTGAAATGAGGTGTTTTTATGGCATATCAATATTGGTCCTACGACATTCTGCACCGGCTGTGCATGGACGCCTTTCAGAAGTTCGGCTTTACGGAAAAGGAAG